>JBKJRJ010000297.1:0-5272 GCA_046594705.1 Vicinamibacterales bacterium | reverse complement strand
GAAGCCCGGGCGCTGGTGCTGGCGCACCGCGGCCGGCTGGGTCTCGGGCTGGCGCTGATGCTGGTGAACCGGCTCTCCGGCCTCGTCCTGCCGGCCTCCTCCAAGTTTTTGATCGACGACGTCATCGGCAAGCGGCAGGCCGAGATGCTGGTGCCGTTGGCGCTCGCGGCGGGCGCCGCGACGCTCGTCCAGGCGGTCACGTCCTTCGGGCTGTCGCAGGTGCTCGGGGTCGCGGCGCAGCGCGCCATCACCGACATGCGCCGGCGCGTCGAAGCCCACGTGGCCAGGCTGCCGGTCCGCTACTTCGATTCCACCAAGTCCGGCGTCCTCATTTCGCGCATCATGACCGACGCGGAAGGGATCCGGAACCTGGTCGGTAACGGCCTGGTCCAGCTCGCCGGCAGCGTGGTCACGGCGGTGCTCGCCCTCGCCTACCTGTTTTACCTCAATTGGCTGCTGACCATCGCCAACATCGTCGCCCTCGGCGCGTTCGGCTTCGCCATGGCGACGGCGTTCAAGCGGCTGCGGCCGCTGTTCCGGGAACGCGGCAAGATCAACGCCGAGGTCACGGGGCGTCTCAACGAAACGCTCGGCGGCATCCGCATCGTCAAGACCTACACGGCTGAGAAGCGCGAGGAACTGGTGTTCACCCGGGGCGCCCACCGCCTGTTCCGCAACGTGGCGAAGTCGATCACGGGCGTGTCCGCGATCACCGCGTTCTCGACCGCCGTCATCGGCATCATCGGCGTCATCATGATCATCGTCGGCGGCCGATCGATCCTGGCGGGAACGATGACGATCGGCGAGTTCTTCAACTACATCCTGTTCACCGGGCTGCTGGCGGCGCCGGTCGTGCAGATGGCCTCGATCGGCACCCAGATCAGCGAAGCCTTCGCCGGCCTCGATCGCATCCGCGAACTGCTGCAGATGACGACCGAGGACCAGGAAGACGCGTCCAAGGCGCGCAGCGGCGAGATTGCCGGCGAAGTGGCGTTCGACGACGTCAGCTTCGAGTACAACCCCGGCACGCTGGTGCTGAAGCAGGTCAACTTCCGGGCGCCCGCCGGTACGACGACGGCGCTGGTCGGGTCGAGCGGCTCGGGCAAGAGCACGCTCATCAGCCTCGTGATGGCGTTCAACCGGCCGCTCAGCGGACGGATCCTGGTCGACGGCAAAGACCTCACGGCGATGCGGCTGCGCGACTACCGCGAGCAGCTCGGCGTGGTCCTGCAGGACAACTTCCTGTTCGACGGCAGCGTCGCCGACAACATCAAGTACGGCAAGCCGGACGCGACGATCGACGATATCAAGCGGGTGAGCCGCATCGCCCACGCCGACGAGTTCATCGAGACCTTCGAGCACGGCTACGACACCATCGTCGGCGAGCGCGGCGTCAAGCTGTCCGGCGGACAGCGCCAGCGCGTGTCGATCGCCCGCGCCATCCTGGCGGACCCGCGAATCCTGGTGCTCGACGAAGCGACCTCCAGCCTCGACAGCGAGAGCGAGTCGCTCATCCAGGACGGCTTGAAGTCGCTGCGGCAGGGTCGCACGACGTTCGTCATCGCCCATCGGCTCTCGACCATCCGGAGCGCCGACCAGATCCTGGTGCTCGAGCATGGCGAGATTGTCGAGCGCGGCACCCACGGCCAGCTGATCGCCCTGGGCGGACGCTATCGGACGCTCTACGACAAGCAGTACAAGTTCGAGGCCGATCAGTTCATCAACCCGGGTGAAGACTTTACCCCGGCCGTGCCGGGCGAGTCGAAGATCCCGTCGACCTTGCGGTCGAACGACGCGCTGTAGCTCTCCCCCCTCAGAGATCCGGTGGCGTACGCCTTCCAGCGGCAGTACAATGAGAGGTTCCTATGCCGCAATTCATTTACACCATGAAGGGGCTCGGGAAGGTTCATCCTCCCGACCACGTCGTCCTCAAGGACATCTGGCTGTCGTTCCTGCCGGGGGCGAAGATCGGCGTCCTCGGCCTCAATGGCGCGGGGAAGAGCACCATCCTGAAGATCATGGCGGGCGAGGACCAGCAGTTCATCGGCGAGGCCTGGCCGGCCGAGGGCATCAGTGTCGGCATCCTGCACCAGGAGCCGCGGCTCGATCCGAACAAGACGGTGCTCGGCAATGTCGAGGAGGGGGTCGCCGACATCAAGGCGCTGCTGGCCCGCTACGACGAGATCAACGCCAAGTTCGGCGAGGAGATGTCGCCCGAGGCGATGGACAAAATCCTCGAGGAGCAGGCCAAGGTCCAGGACAAGATCGAAGCCGCCAACGCGTGGGATCTCGACTCGCGCCTCGAGCTCGCGATGGACGCGCTCCGGCTGCCGCCCGGCGATGCCGACGTCACGAAACTGTCCGGCGGCGAACGCCGCCGCGTGGCGCTGTGCCGCTTGCTGCTGAAGTCGCCCGACCTGCTGCTGCTCGACGAACCGACCAATCACCTTGATGCGGAGTCGGTGGCGTGGCTCGAGCGGTTCCTGAAGGACTATCCCGGCACGGTGGTCGGCGTCACGCACGATCGCTACTTCCTCGATAACGTCGCCGGCTGGATCCTGGAGCTCGATCGCGGCTCGGGCATCCCGTGGGAAGGCAACTACTCGTCCTGGCTCGAGCAGAAGCAGAACCGCCTCGCGCAGGAAGAGAAGAGCGAGAGCAGGCGGCAGCGGACGCTCGAGCGCGAGCTCGAGTGGATCCGCATGTCGCCGCGGGCGCGCCAGGCGAAGGGCAAGGCCCGTCTCAACGCCTACGAGGACCTGCTCAAGGAAGAAGGCGCGAAGAAGATCGATCAGATCGAAATCTACATCCCGCCCGGTCCACGTCTCGGCGACATCGTCGTCGAAGCGCGCGGCCTGAAGAAGGGCTACGGCGACACGCTCCTGATGGACGACGTCAACTTCACCCTGCCGCCCGGCGGCATCGTCGGCGTGATCGGCGCCAACGGCGCGGGCAAGACGACGCTGTTCCGGATGATCACCGGCACCGAGCAGCCCGACGGCGGCACGCTGCGACTGGGCGACACCGTGAAGGTCGGCTATGTGGACCAGGCGCGGGAGCTGGATCCCGGGAAGACGGTGTTCGAGGAGATCACCGGCGGCGGCGACGAAGTGGAGCTCGGCAAGCGCTCGGTGGCCTCGCGCGCCTACGTCTCGTGGTTCAACTTCAAGGGACGCGATCAGCAGAGCAAGGTCGGGCAGCTGTCTGGCGGAGAGCGCAACCGGGTCCATCTCGCGAAGCTGCTGAAGGGTGGCGCGAACCTGCTGTTGCTCGACGAGCCGACCAACGATCTCGACGTGAATACGCTGCGCGCGCTCGAAGAGGCGCTCCTGAACTTCGGCGGCTGCGCGGTCGTCATCAGCCACGATCGCTGGTTCCTCGATCGCATCGCCACCCACATCCTCGCGTTCGAAGGCGACAGCAAGGTCGTGTGGTTCGAGGGGAACTACCAGGATTACGAAGCCGACCGGCATCGGCGCCTGGGTGCGGAGGCCGACCAGCCCCACCGCATCAAATACCGCAAGCTCACACGATAGCTCTGGGCTTGGGGTCTCGAGGCCTCGCGCCCAGACCTTGAATGGCGCTGAGCTTGCACTTGAGGTGCCCTGGAAGGGGCGTCTGAACTGCAAGTGTTGTTTCTGCAGTTGCTTACAGTTACCTGTGTCGGTGGCTTTGTCCCCGGACGCCCATATCGGCCATTTTTAAGCTGTCGAAAAATGGCAGAACTGCCGAAATATGTCCGTGGTGGGCCTTGCCGATGATTAAAGCGGCTTCTCTGAAAGCGGAAGCGGGCTTCACGCTGATCGACCTGTTGTTCACGGCCTCGATGATCTGCACGCTGGCCACCATGTCGCTGCCGTCCCTGCTGCGCGCCCGTGGCGCGGCGCAGTCCGCCTCCGCGCTCGGAACCGTGCGGGTCATCAACAGCTCGCAGCTCAGTTTTGCCGTCACGTGCGGGTCGGGTTTCTATGCCGCTGATTTCACGTCGCTGGGCGTTGCACCGCCCGGAAGCCCGACCGCCTTCCTGCCGCCGGAGCTGACCTCCGGCGCGTCGTTCCTCAAGCAGGGCTATACCTTCAGCATGGTGGGCACCCCGTTGACCGGCGCGCCCGCGACCTGCAGTGGCCTGGCGGCCGGCACCAGCGCGCCAGGCTACTACCTGCTTGCGGATCCGCTCGATCCGGTTGGCAATCCGCACTACTACGGATCGAACGCCGACGGCACCATTTATCAGCACAACACGACGCTGCTCGGCATCATGCCCGAGTCGGGCCCGCCGGCCGAAGGCGTTCCCATCAAGTAGATCGCGCCGCGCAGGGATTACCCGATTAGCTGTTTACGCGATATCGTATGGAACTCTCAGAGGGAGTTTCATGCTTGTGCGACGATTTCGCGCGCTGACGCTGGTCGCGGCGCTCTTCACCATGACCGCCAGCGTGCCTGCGGCGCAGATGCGGGCGCCGGCGGTCACCACGCCGAAGCAGCACTTCGGCTTCAACATCGGCGACGACTACCAGCTCGCCACCTACACCCAATTCACCGAGTACTGGCAGAAGATCGACCAGGAATCCAACCGGATGCAGGTCGTCGAGATCGGCCGGACGGAGGAGGGCCGGCCGCAGCTGGCGGCGATCATCACGGCGCCGGAGAATTTCGCGACGCTCGGTCGCTACAAGCAGATCGCGCAGCAGCTGCATCGCGCCCGCGGCCTGAGCGACGCCCAGGCGCGGGCGATGGCGAAGGAAGGCAAGGCGGTGGTGTGGATCGACGGCGGCCTGCACGCGACGGAAACGGTGGGCGCGCATCAGCTGATCGAGACGGTCTACCAGCTCGTGAGCCGGACCGACGAGGAGACCACCCGCATCCTGCGCGACGTGATCGTCATCGCGGTGCATGCCAATCCCGACGGCATGCAGATGGTGGCGAAATGCTACATGCAGCACGCGGACCCCGCGCGGCGTCGCGTGTGTACGCCGCGGCTGTACGAGAAGTACGCGGGGCACGATAACAACCGCGACTTCTACATGTCGAACACCCGCGAATCCCGGAACCTGAACCAGCTGATGTACTGGGAGTGGCTGCCGCAGATCATGTACAACCATCACCAGTCCGGTCCGGCCGGGACGGTGATCTTTTCGCCGCCGTTCCGCGATCCGTTCAACTACCACTTCGATCCGATGATCGTCACCGGCCTCGACATGGTCGGCGCGCACATGCATCATCGCTTTCTGCAGGAAGGGAAGCCCGGCTTCACCATGCGCTCCGGCGCGCC
>JBKJRJ010000292.1:0-4386 GCA_046594705.1 Vicinamibacterales bacterium | reverse complement strand
GTCCCTGGTCCCTAGTCACGGGTCCCTAGTCCCTAGTCCCTGGTCCCTAGTCCCGGGTCCCTAGTCCCGGGTCCCTAGTCCCGGGTCCCTAGTCCCGGGTCCCTGGTCCCTAGTCCCGGGTCCATCGGTCCCGGGTCCCGAGACGCCGTGACTCAGGGACTAAGACCACGGACCGATGGACCGCGGACCATGGACCGCGGACCACGGACCACGGACTCTAGGGACTAGGGACTAGGGACCAGAGGGACTAGGGACTGATCGATGCGGTGAAGTCTTCGTAGCTGCCTTTGAAGTCGGTCACCTTGCCGGGCTCCACCTGCCAGACGCGCGTCCCGACTTCTTCCATCAGGTCCTGGTCGTGCGTCACCAGCAGCACCGTACCCTCGAACTTCTGCAGCGCAACGTTCAGCGCGTTGATGGATTCGAGGTCGAGGTGGTTGGTGGGCTCATCGAACACCAGCACGTTCGGCTTGAGCAGCATGATGCGGCAGAACAGGAGCCGGGCGGTCTCACCGCCAGACAAGGCGTGCGTCGGCTTCAGGCCCTCTTCGCCGGTGAACAGCATCTGGCCGAGCAGGCCATGGATGTCCTGGCGGGCGGCGTCGGGCTCGAACTGGTGCAGCCATTCGACCGCCGTCGTCCCCTTCGCGATCAGGCCGGTGGCGTCCTGCGGAAAGTAGCCGACTGACACCTCGTGCCCGAACCGGATCGTCCCCTCGTCGCGATCGTGGGGGTTCGGGTCGACGCCCGGCGCGTCAGCCAGCAGCGCCTTCAGCAGCGTGCTCTTGCCCACGCCGTTGCGCCCGACGATGACGATTTTCTCGCCGCGGTTGATGATGGCGTCGAACCCGTCGATCACGGGAGTGCCGCCGAAGCCCTTGCTGAGGTCCTTGATCTCCATCGCCATGCGGCCCGACGGGCGGTTCATCCGGAAGTTGATGTAGGGACGCTGGATATTCGACCGGGCCAGCTCCGTCGTCTGCAGGCGCTCGACTTCCTTGCGGCGCGAGGTCACCTGGCTGGCGCGCGTGCCGGCCGAGAAGCGCGCGATGAAGTCCTTCAGCTGGTCGATCTTCTTCTCGCGCTGGGCGTTGTCAGACTCGATCTTCGAGCGGATCTGTGTTTTGGCGACCACCATGTCGTCGTAGCCGCCGGTGTAGGTGATGATGGTCTGGTAGTCGATGTCGGCGATGTGCGTGCAGACGCCGTTCAGGAAGTGGCGATCGTGCGAGATGACGATCAGCGTGCCGGTGTAGCGCACGAGGAAGTCGCGCAGCCAGTGGATCGAGTCGAGGTCGAGGTGGTTGGTCGGCTCGTCGAGCAGCAGCCCCTGCGGCCCGCCGAACAGCGCCTGCGCCAGCAGCACGCGCACCTTCTGGCCGCCCTGCAGCTCCGACATCTTCTTCTCGTGCAGCGACTCGGGGATATCGAGCCCGTCGAGCAAAACGGCCGCGTCCGACTCCGCGGTGTAGCCGTCTTCCTCGCCGACCACGCCCTCGAGCTCGGCCAGCCGCATGCCGTCGGCGTCGGTCATGTCAGCCAGGTTGTAGAGCCGCTCCCGCTCGTCGAGCGCCTTCCACAGGCGCTTGTTGCCCATGATCACCGTGTCGACGACGCGAAAGGTGTCGAAGGCGAACTGGTCCTGGCTGAGGACGCCGAGCTTCTCCGGTCGCGCCACATTACCGGTCTGCGCCGGGATTTCCCCGGTCAGGAGCTTCATGAAGGTGGACTTGCCGGAACCATTGGGGCCCGTCAGGCCGTAGCGCCGCCCCGCCGAAAACGTCGTGGTGACATCCTCGAACAGCACTTTCGAACCGAAACGCATGGACACACCGGTCACAGCAATCATCGCGACGACTCTCCTCCGAATTGCGGGTGGGATCGAACCTCTGATTATACCCCGTAACAGGGGGAGCAGAGGGCTCTGCCGCTGACCTGGAGTGCGGGGTGTCCGCGGCCGCTGCGGTTACCGGTCGCGCTCGCGGCGAACGGTCACCTTGGCGCCCCTGAGCTTGGTGGCTTTCAGCGCGGCGATGATATCGCTCGCGCGCGACTCTGGCACTTCGACCAGCGAGAACGCATCGCTGATCTCGATGGCGCCGATGTCGCGGGAGTCGATGCCGGCCTCGCCGGTGATGGCTCCAACCAGGTCGCCCGGGCGGATGCCGGCGCGGCGGCCGGCGCCCACGAACAGGCGGGTCACCTCTTCGCTGCTGCCGCTCGACTCGCGCCCGGCCACGCGGCCGCGGGCGGGCTTCAGGGGACGCTTGCTGCCGCCGGCCTCCGGCCGGTCCCGATCGCGCGGGCCCTGCGCGGAGACCGCCGGTATTTCCTTGTCGTCGCCGTCACCGCCGAGCGCGGTATGGGCCATCTGCACCGCCGCGGCGGCGATGTCGATGATGTCGAACTCCAGGGCCAGCGTCTCGACCACCACTCGGGCGTGGTCGAGCCCCCCTTCGAGCAGTCGCTCGCGGAGCGACGCCCGCGTCAGTTCCAGGCGGCGGGCCCGCAGGTCGGCCACCGTCGGGATCGTCGCGACCTCCACCTTCTGCTTGGTCACCGCTTCCATGCTGCGCAGCAGCCGGTGCTCACGCGGCTCGACCAGCGTGATCGCGGTGCCTTCGCGGCCGGCGCGGCCGGTCCGGCCGATGCGGTGAACGTAGGAGTCGGCGTCGGCCGGGACGTCGTAATTGATGACGTGCGAGAGGCGCTGGATGTCGAGGCCGCGCGCCGCGACGTCGGTGGCGACCAGCAGGTCCGACGTGCCGTCGCGGAACCGCGACATGACGCGGTCACGCAGCCGCTGCTCCATCCCGCCGTGGAGCGCCTCGGCGCCGTGGCCGTGCGCGTTGAGCATCTCCACCAGCGTGTCCACCTCGAGGCGGGTGCGGCAGAAGACCAGCGCCGAGGTCGGGTTCTCGATCTCGAGCACCCGTCCGAGCGCCGCCGGCTTGTGCGCACGCGCCACGATGTAGGCGACCTGCCGGATGCGCGGCAGCTTGCCCGCGGCGAGCTTCTCCCCCGCAATCGTGATGCGCGCGGCGTTCTTCAGGTGCCGCTGCGCAATCGACAGGATCCGCGCCGGCATCGTGGCCGAAAAGAGCGCGGTCTGGCGGCCATCCGGCGTGGCGTCGAGAATCGCGTCGAGGTCCTCGGCGAACCCCATGTCGAGCATCTCGTCGGCCTCGTCGAGGATGAGGATTTCGAGCTTGTCGAGCGCGAGCGTCTTGCGGCGGATGTGGTCGAGGGCGCGCCCCGGGGTGGCGACGACCACGCTGGCGCCGCGCTCGAGGGAGCGGATTTGCTGCTGCATCGAGGCGCCGCCGAAGAGCGGGACCACGGTGAGGCGCCCGCCGCGGGCATATTTGTGGATCGCTTCGGCCACCTGCATCGCCAGCTCGCGCGTCGGCACCAGCACGAGCCCGGCGGTGCGGCGGCCGGGGTCGGACTCGGCAATCCGTTGCAGCATCGGCAACGCGAATGCGGCGGTCTTCCCCGTCCCGGTGGCGGCCTGCGCCAGCAGATCGCGCCCCGACAGCAGCATCGGGATCGTCTCCCGCTGGACCGGGGTCGGCTCTTCATAGCCCAGGGTGGTGACGGAGGCGACGATCTCCGGGGCGAGGCCGAGTGAAGCGAACCCGGTAGGCGGCTTATCTGCTGTGCGAGGCATCCTTTCATTGTCCCTCGGAACGGGGTCTGATTGCGTCAGACTTGTGTAATGTCGCAGTCGGAATCTGAGTGGTTGGTGCAGCCGGCAGAGGCGGGTGTCCGCCTGGACAAGTACTTAGCGGCGGCCGACAGGCTCGGGTCGCGGGCCAAAGCCTTCGCCGGTCTGGAACGAGGCAAGGTGTTCGTCGATGGCGCCGAGGCCGGGGCGGCCGACGCCGCTACGCCGCTCGCGGCCGGTCAGGCCATCCGGGTGTGGATGGACCGCCCGGGCAGCGCGAGGGCGCGGCGGGCGATCACCCAGGTCGGGGACCTCCAGATCATCTTCGAGGACGAGGCCCTGCTCGTCGTCAATAAGCCCGCGGGGCTCCTCAGCGTGCCGCTCGAGCGCAAGGCCGACGCCCCGTCGGTGTACGAGCAGATCGAGGATCATTTCCGGCCATTCGGCAAGCGGCGCCCGTTCGTGGTCCACCGCATCGATCAGGACACCTCGGGACTGGTCGTCTTCGCCAGGGATGCCCGCGCCCAGTCGCAGCTCAAGGCGCAATTCAAGCGCCGCGAGCCGCGGCGCGTCTACCTCGCGGTGGTCTACGGCCACCCGGATCCGCCGGCCGGCACGTGGCGCAATCATCTGGTGTGGGACGAAAAGGCGCTCATCCAGAAGGAAACCCACCCGCGGGATCGGGGAGGCACGGAGGCCATCAGCGACTACCGCGTCCT
>JBKJRJ010000221.1:0-7298 GCA_046594705.1 Vicinamibacterales bacterium | reverse complement strand
GGTTGCCTTCGTTCTGCACCGTCACCGTCGCGCCAGGGATCGGGGCATTCGAGGCATCGCGGACGAACCCGGCCACGTGGCCGGTGTCGAACTGTGCCTCCGCTCGCGACGCGAAGGACAACACCAAGACGAAAATGGTCAGAAGGACGCGCAGACGCATGAGGACCTCCAGGAGACAGGACGTTGCCTGCTCACTCTTGTTGTTCGTCAGGGCTACTTCGTCACGGTCGCACCGCTGATGACCCGCTCCGGCTCGACGGTCGTCGAGACGCCCGCCGCGATCATGACCGTGCGCAGCGCGTCCGCCGTCGGAACTGAGAAGCGGAAGTTCATGCCTCGATGCACGCCCACGGCAATCCGCAGTGGCGTCCATCCCGAGGAATTCTTTCGGTTCCAGGTCTCGATCTTCGCGCCGTTGGCGGTCAGGTACCTCACCACCGACGGCAGCTGTTTGTAAGCCGCTCCGTGCATCGCGGTATTGCCGTTCTTGTCGACGGCGTTGACGTCGTTGCCGAGCGCCAGCGCCAGCGTGACCGCCTCGAGCGCCTCCGCTTCCGTGCCCGGGTCCTCGCCGGGTGAATGAGTCCCCGCGCCGGCCGCCGCCATCAGCGGCGTCGTCTGGTCCTCATTGGGCAGCAGCGGATCGGCGCCAAGCGAGACCAGCAGCCGCATCATGTCGAGGTCCGCCGTCCTGGCGGCGAGAAAGAAGGGCGTGCCGCCGATCATGTTCAGGGCGGTCGTTCCCGCACTGGGCTTTTTCGTGACGCGCGCGTTGGGGTTGGCGCCGCGCGCTGCGAGTCTACGCAGCAACTCCAGGCTGTCCATGCTGCCCGAGCCACGCGGACCGGGTCCGTTGGTGCCCTGGCCGGTCGTTCGCGTCCACGTCAGCTGATGCAACGCCGTCCATCCCGGCCCGTCGGCGCTGGGGTCGGCACCCTTGTCCAGCAGGAACGCGGCGAGCTCGTAATGCCGGCTGCCGATCGCGAGTAGCAGCGCGCTCAGACCGCGCGGGTCGTCCGCTCCGCCCGGCGCGCCTTCCGGACGGCGGCGGGGGCCGCCGGTATTCGGGGGAAGGCTGTCGTTCACGTTCGCGCCCGCCTCGAGCAAGGTCCGCGCCGCGTCGAGGTGTCCCTCTCTGACGGCGAACAGGAGCGCGGTCCAGCCGGCGTGCGAGCGCGCCTGCACGTCGGCGTCCGACGCAATCAGCGTCGCGATCGCGGCGGCATGTCCCTCGCCCGCCGCCCACATCAGCGCCGTCTGCCCGCGCGAGGGCTCCGCCACGTTGACGCGCGCGCCGTGCGCCAGCAGCACCCTCACCGCGTCCCCCACGCCGGTCCGCGCGGCGGTCATCAGCGCCGTTTCGCCGTCCGACGCTGTCGCGTTGGCGTCCGCCCCCGCCTTGAGCAGCGTCTCGATCATCGGGGTGCTGCCGTTCAGGCACGCGAGCGCCAGCGGCGTCACGCCGTACCGGTTCGCCGCATTGACGTTCGCGCCGCCGCGAAGGAGTAGCGCCGCCGTCGCGGCGTCGTTCGCCGCCGCCGCCCAGTAGAGCGCCGTGGTGCCATCGGCCTCGCGCGCGTTCACGTCCGCGCGCCGCTGAAGCATCGCGCGCACCGTCTGGTGATCGCCCCGCTTGACGGCGTCGACGAGCGGAATCTCCGCGCGTGCGCTGCCAACCCCGGTCATCAACAGGACCACCACGAACGCGGCCAGCCGGGTCAGAGTCCCCATCGTGCCCTCTCTCACAGCGATAACGGCTCCACGAGCTCGTCCACCTTGCCGGTGCTGTCCGCGAACGTGTCCATCCCGACTCCCGCCTTGTCCAGCATCGTCAGCAGGAGATTCGCCATGGGCGTCGGTTCCTTGTAGTTGATATGGCGCCCGCCCTTCAGCCGGCCGCCGCCGCCGCCGGCCACGAGGATCGGCAGGTGCCGGTGATCGTGGACGTCGGGGTTACCCATCCCGCTGCCGAGCAGGTACATCGAGTTGTCGAGGAGGGTGCCGTCGCCGTCACGCGTGGATTTCAGCTTGTCGAGAAAATACGCGAACAGTGAGACGTGATACGCGTTGATTTTCGCCAGTTTCGCCAGCTTCTCCGGATTGTTCGAGTGGTGCGAGGTCGGATGGTGCGCTTCGGGCACGCCGATCTGCGGGTAGGTCCGAGTGCTGACTTCGCGGGCCATCTGAAACGTAATGACGCGCGTGATGTCGGCCTGCAGCGCGAGTACCTGCAGGTCGAACATCAGCTTCACATGGTCTTCCCAGGCCTGGGGCGCGCCGATCGGGCGATCCAGCGCGTCGGGGAGATCCGCGCCCGTCTGCCGTTCCGCGAGCTGGATGCGTCGCTCGATTTCCCGAATCGAATCGAGATACGCGTCGACGGTCGTGCGATCCGTCGGGCCGAGTTTGCGCTGCAGCCGGCCCATGTCTTCCAGCACCCAGTCGAGGATGCTGCCGTTCTTCCGGAGTTCGGCCGACCGCTCGGCGGCCGTGCCGCCGTCACCGAACATGCGCTCGAACACGATCCGCGGGTTCGCCTCGGTCGGAAGTGGAGTCGTCGGCGTCGACCACGACAGCGTATTCATGTAGACGCACGAAAAGCCGTTGTCACAGGCGCCGACGACGTAGTTGAAGTCCGTGGCCAGCTCGAGCGACGGCAGCGGCGTGCTCCGTCCGATCTGCTTCGCCGCGATTTGATCGACGGTCACCGCCATCTCGTAGTCGGCGCCGTCGGTGGCCTTGGCGCGCGCGGCGCTCAGGAAGGTGCAGTTCGCCGTCGCGTGATTCGCTGCCGAATAGGCGTTGCGGTGCTCGAGGTTAGACAGCACCGTGACCTGGTCCAGGTATGGGGTCAGCGATCGGAGAGTGGGTGAGAGTTCCGCAATCGCCCCTTCCGCCTTAGGCGTCCACTCGGCGATGTGCGCGCCCATGGGAATGTAGACGAATCCGAGGCGGCGTACCGGGCTCGCGGCCGCGGCGCCCACCACGGACAGGGCCGGGACCATCGCGTCCAGCAGCGGGAGGGCCATCGTCGCGCCCAGCCCGCGCAGGAACGTCCGGCGGGGTAGCGCCAGCTTCGTAATGATCATTGGGATCTCCTCATCTGGAACGGAGCGCTGCGGACGACGCCGAGGACGAGCGACGAGAAGCGGTAGTCGTTGCGCGCCGCCTCACGCGTGATCCCGCGGACGGAGGCGGCGTCGTAGGCGCCGACCCCCCGGCCCAGCGCATACGTGAGCATCTTCTCGGTCATGGTGGAGACGAAGAGGTCCGGCCGCCGTAGGAGCGCGCTCCGGAGACCCCCGATCCCCTCGAACGTGCTGCCGTCGGGCAGGCCGCCCGACGCATCGATCGGCGCGCTGCCTTCCCGGGTGCGCCAGCGGCCGATGGCGTCGAAGTTTTCGGTTGAGAGGCCGAGGGGGTCCATCAGCGAATGGCAGCCTGCGCACGCGGGATTCTCCCGGTGCTGGGCGATGCGCTGCCGCATCGTCAGGACCGCTTCTCCGGCGCCTCGTTCCTTCAGGGGGGGCACGTTCGCCGGGGGCGGGGGGGGAGACATGCCGAGCAAATTCTCCAGCACCCACTTGCCCCGCTGCACGGGTGACGTCCGATCGGCATACGACGTGACCGTCAGAATGCTGGCGTGTCCGAGCAGGCCCCGCCTCGGGCTGTCCGCCGGCAGGGTGACACGCCTGAAGTGCGGGCCGTACACGTTCGGGATGCCGTAGTGCCCGGCCAGCCGCTCGTTGACGAACGTGTAGTCGGCGCGCAGGAGGTCCAGCACGCTGCGGTCCTCTTTCTTGATGCTCTCGAAGAAGAGCTCCGTCTCCCGGCGAAAGGCGCGGCGCAGGTTGTCGTCGAAGTCGGGGAACAGCCGCGGATTCGGCGTGGCGGCCGCCAGGTTGCGCAGGTGCAGCCATTGCGCGGCGAAGCTGGTCACCAGCGCGTCCGCGCGCGGGTCCGCGAGCATCCGCCGCACGTGACGTTCCAGGACAGCGGGCTGCGCCAGTGTTCCGCGGACCGCCGCATCGAGCAGCTGGTCGTCCGGGATACTGCTCCAGAGAAAAAACGAGAGGCGTGACGCCAGCTCGAGATCCGTCAACCGGTACGGCGTGCGAGGCGGGATGCCCGCCGGGTCCCGCTCCACGCGGAACAGGAAGTTGGGGCTGACCAGCATTGCCCGCACCGCCGTCTCGATACCAGCCTCGAAATCCGAGCCTTCGGATCGCGCGCGCTGGTAAAAGCCGATCAGGTCCTTGACCTCGGCCGCGGCGGCGGGCCGTCGATAGGCGCGTCGCGCCAGCGCGGACAGGATGGTCTCCGCGCAGCGAGCGTCGTCGGCCGGACGTACGGGACGGCAGGCCAGGATGCGGCGGCGGCTCGGCGTGTCGCCGGCGCCACGCGCATTGTAGGGTCCGGCGACGCTGACGGAGAAGATCGCCGCCATGTTCCGGCCATTGTAATCGGCCAGGAACGGCTGCCTGGCCACTTCACTCATCGCCGACGTCTTCTTGATGAACGCCGCCGCGACGCTGTGCGGCCCGGCCTTCACGGGGAAGCGATCGTTCAGGGCCGCGTCCAGCGCGCCGTCCTGGGAGACGTAGCCCGCCGGCGCTGCTGCGCCATCGACTTTCACCGGAGGCGTCAACGTGAACACCCGCAGCCGCGCGCCGTCCAGCGTGAGCTCGATGTCGAGCGGCTCGGTCACACCCTCGATCTTGTCGTCCCGATCCCGCGTCAGCCGAACCTGGAAGACGTATTCGCCATCCTGCGGAAACACATGACGGAAGATCGTGCCTCCGCGCGTGCCTGCCGGCAGCGCATCGTCGACGCGATCGTTCTGGGTGAGATCCATCGGCAGGACAACGGTCTGGACGCCGGGCGAGCGCACGGGGCTGCCGAGCGCCAGCCGGCTCACCTTCCGGGCCGCGGCGACGTAGCGCTCGAGGTGCGTGGGCGACAGCTCGCCGACGTTGACGTTATCGAACCCGCGGCTCGCCTCGTCGGCCGGAACCAGCGCGGCCGCATCGATCTCGAGCGCGAGCAGGTCGCGGATCGCATTCTGGTACTCGGTACGGTTCAGCCGATGGAACGTCTGCGGCCGTCCCGGATTCGGACTTTTAGCCGCCGCCCGATCGAGCGACGCCTCCAGATACGACACCAGCGCGTCGTAGCCGGCCTCGTCCGGCCTCGGTTTATCCGAATCGAGCGGGGGCATGGCCCGGACCCGCAGCTTCCTCACGACTTTCTCCCAGGTGACGATGTCGTCGTCGACTCGATCGAGGTTCATCGTCTCGAGCGTCAGGTCCCCCTTGTGTTCTTTCTCGCTGTGGCACGACACGCAGTAGCGGTCCACGAGGGCGCGCGCGGACGAATGCGGCGGCGCGGGGGTCGGGGCAGGGTGCGCCTGCCCGACTCCGCACACGTACCCGACGGCGGCGATGAGCACTGCCAGCCAGCCGGTCGCGCCTGTCATTCCGCGATGCGTCATCCAAATCCCCCCCGGCTTCCGATTTCCGTCAGAACGAGAGGCGGGCGCCGATCTGAATCGTGCGTGCCGCTCCGGCGCCGCGAATCTGGCCGAAGAACGCCGACAGGATGTTGGTGTCGGGCGCGCCATAGTTTACGCGGTTCAGCAGGTTGAACATGTCCGCGCGGACCTGGAGTTTCACCTGGGGGCGCAGCGCGAAACTCTTGGCGAGCGTGCCGTCGAGGACCCAGGTGGCGGGACCGCGGACCTGGTCCGGTTTCACCGTCCCGGGCCTCAGCGTGGCCCGCGTGAGCGGACTGGTGGGTACCAGCTCGAACGAGCTCCTGTTCAGATACATCCGCGTGGACCGCCAGTCGGGCAGGACCGGGTTGCCGCCCACGAAGTCCGGGCGACTGTTCGGGATCCCCGACGGCTGGGTAATCAGGAGCCGTTCGCCCGAGCGGGACGAAAAAATTCCTGAGACCTCCCAGCCGCCGAGCGCGTGCCGCAGCAGCGCATGCCGTCCCGCGAATTGGGGCAGCTCGTAGATCACGTCAGCGGTCAGGCGATGGCGGGCGTCGGAGACCGTCGGCCCGCGGTCCGCCTCGGGGTTGAAGAAGTCCTGCGTGAAATCCTCGAAGTCGCCCTGGTAGTACGCGCCGACGTCTCCCCCTTGTGTCGCCCTGCCTTTGCTGAGCGTGTAGTGCACGTCGAAGGAGTAATGATGCCCGAAGCGCTTCCGGATGGACGTCTGCAGCGCGTTGTATTCGGAGGTCTGGCTGTTGTCCACGTAGTACCCGCCTGGCGCGCCCAGCGCGGGATTCGGCCGCGCGCCGGTTTGCCGGTCGATCGTGAGGCCGAAACTACGTTGCTGAATGAACTTGCGGCCGTCGACCCGCACATAGCCGGCTTCCGCCATCAGGCTGCGCCCGAGGGCGCGCTGGAAGCTCAGCATCGTCTGTACGGAGTAGGGATTCTGCAGCTTGGGATCCAGCAGGGAGAAGAAAAACGGCTTGCCGCTGGCGGCCGCTTCGCGCTCCACGATCACGCGCAGGTCGTCGTTGTAGCTGGGCCACGTCAGCCCGCGCGCGAGCGCGTCCGTGCGGTTCCAGGACACGCGGAAGGGCACCAGCGGGTGCGCCGCCCCCTGTCGCACGACCGCCGGCATTTGCGGGCTGTAGAGCACGCCGACGCCTCCGCGCACGACGTTGTCGCTCTTCTCGCCGAGCGCCCACGCAAATCCGGCCCGCGGCCCGAGGTTCACCCAGCCGTCCGCCTTGTAGGGCTCGAGAGGATTGAGCGGCGCGCCGAAATCCATCTTCCGGAGATCGGAAGGGGACGCCAGGTTGACTATCTGGACGGGGACGTCGGTCGACCCCGTCAGCCTGACGGGGGGGTAGTAATCGTACCGAAGGCCCAGATTGAGTACCAGCGTACGGCTGACCCGCCAGTCGTCCTGCAGGAACCCGCCGAATTCATCCAGGTGCGATTTATGAGGCGGTGCACCAAAGGTCGGTCGGACCTGGCTCGGGATGTTCGCGAGCAGGTCGGCCTTGTTCGCGAACTGGAAGACCGGGTTTTCCGGATTGCTGCGGCTGCCCGTCTGCCGCACCCACCGGATGCCGCCCTTGAACAGATGCTGTCCGAGCGCGCGGCTCAGTTTCTGATCGTAGCTGTATGCGGTGCCCTCCATGTCCCAGACCTCGCTGCCCGGCGTGCTGAACAGCCCTGACACCGAAATCTGTCCCATGCGCCGTCCCCAGACGTTCAGTTCGGAGCGGCGCGGATCCTTCACGCTGAAGAACCGATCCTCGCGCTCCATGTCGCT
>JBKJRJ010000016.1:0-3295 GCA_046594705.1 Vicinamibacterales bacterium | reverse complement strand
TGCCGGCGCGCAGGCTGGCGAACGACTCGCGTCCCGACGAGGCCAGCATCCGCGCCTCCTCATCAGTGCCGGCGGCAACGATGTTGACCCCGAGCATCACGTGCGGGCGATCGATCTGGGCCAGCGGTGAGACCTTGAACCGCGCCCGGTAGATCGCCACCGCGGGAATCATCTGGGCCGCCGCGAAGTGCGAGGCGAAAGCGAATGGCAGGCCCAGCGCTGCCGCCACCTGCGCCCCGAACAGGCTCGATCCCAGGATGTAGAGCGGCACGTTCAGTCCGGAACCGGGCACCGCCCGTACCCGTACGGCCTGGCCCTCGTCCGGCTGGAAGTAGGACAGCAACTCGAGCACGTCCTGCGGAAACGACTCGGGATCGCTGGCCAACGTGCGGCGCAATGCGTGTGCGGTGCGCTGGTCCGTGCCGGGCGCACGGCCGAGGCCGAGATCAATCCGACCGGGAAACAGCGATTCGAGCGTGCCGAATTGCTCGGCGACGACGAGCGGGGCGTGGTTCGGGAGCATGATGCCGCCGGCGCCGACGCGAATGCTGGTGGTCGCCGCGGCGATCTGACCAATGACGACGGCGGTGGCCGCGCTGGCGATGCCGGGCATGTTGTGATGCTCGGCCACCCAGAAGCGGCGATAGCCCCGCCGCTCGGCGTGGCGCGCGAGGTCCACCGTGTTGCGCAGCGCGTCAGCGGCGCTGCCGCCTTGCGTGATCGGGGCGAGGTCGAGGATGGAGACGGATGTCGTCATCACCACAGATTCCGTGTCGAACGAGGTGCTTGGAATGGATCAGCACCTGATTCCTGCACGGTCAGGCCGTCGGACCGATCGGCGCCAGCGTTCCTGCAGTTGACACGCTTTCCACGTCGATGAAGTCGGAGCGGAAGAGTTCGATGGTCGTGTCAGCCACGCGCATCGTGTCGTAATACGCGAACCCCGCCACCCCTAGCGCGCCGACGACCGGCAGCCATCGCGAAATTCCGCGTCCGGCGATCCGCTTGGCGATCGGCAGGCCCACCTTGCGGATGGCCACCGCCACCGCATGCGCGGGCGCTTTTTCGATCAGGATGCGCTCCCCCACGCGCACCACCATGCCGCGCACGGTATGAGCGGCGGCGTGCCGGAACAGGCAGTAGACCATCTGTTGCTGCCCCAGGTACGATTGCTTGCCGAAGGCGCCGGCGATGTCGGCCACCATCTGCGACTGGATCTTCCATACCATGGTCAGATCCGGAATCACGGTGAGCCAGCCGACCGGGCCGGGCGGCAGCGAGAGCGACCCCGACACCGTCGCGGTCTTGAGCGCGGCGGCCCTGGCAATCGCGCGCGCGCGCGTCACGGGACTGGAACCGTGCGGTTCCCGGCTGTCGGGAATTCGTGACAACACCCCCATGATGGCGTGCTGCACCAGCCCGGCGACGTCAGCCATTACTCGGGTTTCGCTTTCAGCCTGGCGTCATTCTCCTGGATGAAGGCGCGGATGTCGTCCGCCATCGCCAGGAGCTTCACCCACTGTTCCTTATACAAGGTGACGGGGAACCTGCCGAGCCCGTAGACCGACACGCCGCCCTTCTCGCTCACCTTCAAACTGACGCTGCGGCCCCGCTGGCTCTTCAGCTGCTCGTTCTCAGCCTTGAGGCGCTCCAGCTCGGCCTTGAGATCTTCCTCTGACATCGCTCGATTGTACGTCCTGGCGAAGGGCTCGTTGCGCGATGCGCTGCAACAGGCCCCGGAACAGCAGTCCGTGCAGCGGGATGAGAGCGAGCCAGTATGCGGAGCCGAGCAGCCCCCGCGGATCGAATGTCGCGGTCTGGCGGATGCGCGAATGCGCGCCATCCTCGAGAGGCGTGACCTCGAACTCCAGCCAGCCGCGCCCCGGCAGCTTCCAATCGGACGACAGCCGCAGCCGCCGGTCGGGCTCGAACGCCTCGACGGTCCAGCCGTCAATCACGTCACCGGTGGCGCACAGGTCAGGGTCCTTACGTCCGCGGCGCATGCCCACACCACCGGCCCGGTCGTCCATCCAGCCGCGCAGCCGCCACAGTATATTGAGAAAGTACCACCCACTGGCGCCGCCGATGCGCCGGATTGGAACGAACGCGCGGGCGGGCGGGACGGCGACGACGATCGAGCGCGAGTCGATGCGCAGGCGGGCGTGCCTGCCGTCGGCGATCGCGGTGTCGAGCGCTTCGCGCAGTGGCGTCGGTTCGACCGAGAACCACTCTCGGGCGCCCGCTGAGCGCACCACCGTGGAGTTCTTGAGGCCTTCGACCAGCGCGCGGCCGACACGGGCCTGGGAGGGAGTCACGAGCGCCAGCCACAGGCCAGACAGGTGCGGCGTCAGCACCGGGACCGGCACCAGGAACCGTCGTAGTCCACGCAACTTCGCATACAGGCGCATCATGTCGCCGTACGACACGACGTCGGGTCCGCCGATCTCGAACGTGCGGCTGGTCAGCGTTGGCAGGTCGAGCGCGGCAGACAGGTAGGCGACGACATCACGAATGGCGATCGGCTGGGTGCGGGTTTCGACCCAGCGCGGGCAGACCATCACCGGCAGCCGCTCGACCAGCGCCTGGATCATCTGGAACGACAAGCTGCCTGCGCCGATCACAACCGACGCGCGGAACTCGATCACCGCGACGCCGCTCCTGCGCAGCAGGTCGCCGGTCTCGGCGCGGCTTTTCAGGTGGACCGAGAGCGTGTCGGAGTCGTCCGACAATCCCCCGAGATAGATGATGCGGCGAACGCCCGCGCGCGCCGCGGCGCGTCCGAAGTTGGCGGCGGCGCGGCGGTCCGCCTCGGCGAAGTCCGTCGCCGACCCCATCGAGTGCACGAGATAGTAGGCCGCGGCGATGCCGGCCATCGCCCGATCGAGCGACGCCTCGTCGAGGCAGTCCCCCGCCACCACCTCCGTCGTGGCCGCGACTGTCCCCAGGCGGTCGGGCCGGCGTGCCAGGCACCGCACCGGCCGACCGTCTGCCTCGAATCGTCGAAGCAGGCGGCCGCCGACGTAGCCCGTTGCGCCGGTCAGCAGGATAGTCGTGCTCATGTCCCCAGTGTAGATTCCATGCTGCCACACGCCTACCGGCGCAGCCGGAGCCGCGCTTGCACCGCCCTGGTCGTCACGTCAGGCTAAGGGCTCGCACGGGAATTATTTCTTGCGCGCGGCGGCGTACTCCACCGCGAACGTCTTCAGCGTCACGCTGGTGAGTCCGAGCTCTGTCGCTTCGGCGGAGGCGCGCTCGGCGTCCCAGCCGTCCACCACCATGCGCTTGATCAACCAGA
>JBKJRJ010000015.1:0-3989 GCA_046594705.1 Vicinamibacterales bacterium | reverse complement strand
TCTTGATGTAGTCGGCGTGACCCGGGCAGTCCACGTGCGCGTAGTGGCGATTGGTGGTCGCGTACTCGACGTGGCTGGTCGCGATCGTCAGGATCTTCGTCGCGTCGCGACGGCCCTGCGATTCCGGCGCCTTGTCCACTTCGTCGTACGGGATGAACTTCGCCCAGCCCTTGTCCGCGGCGACCTTGGTCAGCGCGGCCGTGAGGGTCGTCTTGCCGTGGTCGATGTGCCCGATGGTGCCCACGTTGACGTGCGGTTTCGATCGATCGAATTTCTCTTTAGCCATTGTCGTTGTACCGTCCTCGCGTTGTGTCTCTGTCCGCCCGAACTCTCTTATATTCCCGGTGGATGGCTTGCCATCCGTAGCTCACGTCGTTTCTCACCTGCGGCCCACCCACCTTCGCGCTCCCGCGCTACGGTGGGCAAGCCTTCTCTGGCTTGCCATCCGAAGCTCGCCGACTCGACCAGCGGCGAGCGAAGGATGGAGCCGATGACCAGGATCGAACTGGTGACCTCGTCCTTACCAAGGACGTGCTCTGCCAACTGAGCTACATCGGCCTTCGCCCCGCCGAAGCCTTCGGCGAAGGCGGGGCTACGGCCGACACGTCGGCCGACACGCTAGGTACCCCACACAGCCTTGCCACGCTCCTGGCTTGCCATCCTTCGCTCGCGACGCGAGCGACGGATGGAGCGGGAGACGGGGATCGAACCCGCGACCAACAGCTTGGAAGGCTGTGACTCTACCACTGAGTTACTCCCGCCTTCGCGCGACCCCTTCGCGCTCCAGCGCTACGGCGGGCAAGCCCGCCAAACTGCTCCAACCCCTCACTCCACACTGGCTTGCCATCCGACGCTCGCCGGCGGCGCGCCAGATTCCGCGCGCCGCGCCAGAGCGAAGGATGGTGGCGAGGGAAGGACTCGAACCTTCGAAGGCGCATGGCCGACAGATTTACAGTCTGCTGCGTTTGACCGCTTCGCTACCTCGCCGATGCGTTGTATGGATGTAACTCGCTCCGCCAACTCGAGCTGATGGAGCTGGCGAAGGGATTTGAACCCCCGACCGGCTGATTACAAATCAGCTGCTCTACCGGACTGAGCTACGCCAGCCCAGACAAAATACTCTCAGACAAAAGACTATTAATAGCACGTGCCGTGCCACCCACGCAAGCAACAGCCCCAGATCAAGGTCGAAGGCAGAGGGTAAACGGCAGACCTGCAAGTGCTTGCGGCTTTTGACTCCGCTGCCCTCCGCCTTCTACCGTCTGCCTTGTCGTACAGTGCCGTCCTCACGCTGACGGACAGCCTCATATAGTACCACACCTGCCGCCACCGACACATTCAAGCTCTCAACCGCTCCGAAAACGGGGATCCGGACCACCCGGTCACAGCTCTCCCGGACCAGCCGCCGCATGCCGGCCCCTTCGGCGCCCAGCACAATCGCCGACGCCGTCGTCCAGTCCACCGCTGTGTAGTCCTCGCCCGCGTCCGCCGCCAGCCCGAAGGTCCAGACCTGGGCCGACTTGAGCGCCTCGATCGCCCGCGCGATGTTCACCACCGTCGCGATGCGCACGCTCGCCAGCGCGCCGGCCGAGGCCTTCGCCACCACCCCGTCGAGAGCGGCGGAGTGCCGGGTCTGCCGGATCACGCCCGTCGCCCCCGCGGCGTCACACGTACGCAGGATCGCACCGACATTGTGCGGATCCTCGATCCCATCGAGCACGACGATGAGAGGTGCCGGACCTGTGCCGTCGCCGCCTGCCGCGACCAGTTCCTCGACGCTGTAGTCGCGCGCGTCCTCGACCTCGGCCAGCACGCCCTGGTGGACGCCGCCGCGCGCCGCGCGATCCAGCGCCGGCGCGTCCGCACGCTCGACCGGCACGTGCTGCGCGCCGGCGAGCGCCAGGATCTCGTCCATCCGCTTGTCGCTGCGGGCACCGACCCTCAGGCGCTGCACCTTCCGGGCACGCAAGGCTTCGAGCACGGGGTTGATTCCGTAGATCAACATCAGTTGGTGTCCAGCGGTCCGACCTGAAGGTCGGACCGCACGGGTGTATCTGTCATTCACACCTTGGTTCGAGCTCACCCGGGGCCCGGCCGTCAGGCCGGGCCGTCTCAGCTTATGGCCGCCGCAAACGCCTTCGCCCTCTCGCGGACGCTCAGGATCTTCGCCAGCCCCGCCTCCTGCGACAACTGGGCGCCGCGATCGATGGCCGGCACCGCGAGATCGAGCTCGGGACCGCCCCCCTCGCCCGTCAGCGCCACGCGGATCGGATGGAAGAGCGCCTTGCCCTTCTGCCCGGTTTTCTCCTTGACGCGGTTCGCCATGGCGCGGAAGGCGTCGCGATCGAGCAGCGGGGCCTCGATCGACTCGGCGAGCGCCGCCACCACCTCGCGCGCGCCGGGCTCCTCGACAATGGCCGCGACCGCCGGGCGCTGCACCGCCTCCTGCGCGTCGTAGGTGAACAGGAACGCCACGCGATCCGGAATCTCCTCGAGCCGATCGACGGACCCGACCGCCATCGGCAGCAGCGACTCCACGTAGGCCATCGCGATGTCGGTCTTGCGCTTCAGGAAGCCGCGCACCTGAAAGAACCGCGCGCTCTCGGCCGCCATGCGGGCGGGCGCCGCGATCTTCATGTAGTGGCGGTTCATCCATGCCAGCTTCTCGGGGTCGAACACGCCGGCGCTGTGCCCGACGTCTTCGAGCGCGAAGCGGCGCGCGAGCTCGTCCATCGGCATCAGTTCGGCATCGTCCGCGGTCTCGCCGCCGCCCGATCGCGGCGACCAGCCGATCAGCGCGAGGTAATTGGTGAGCGCCTCGGGCAGGTAGCCGCGCTCGCGAAACTCGGCCACCGAGGTCGCGCCATGGCGTTTCGACAGCGGCGTGTGATCCGGGCCCAGCACCAGCGACAGGTGCGCGAAGCGCGGCGGCCCGAAGCCGAGCGCGCGATAGAGCAGCACCTGGCGCGGCGTGTTCGAAATGTGATCCTCGCCGCGGACCACGTGCGTGACCTCCATCAACGCATCGTCGACGACGACGGCGAAGTTGTAGGCCGGCCGGCCGTCTGAGCGCACCAGCACGGGGTCGCCGATCACGTCGGTGCTGAAGGTGACTTCGCCGCGCACGAGATCCTCGAAGGACACATCGATGTGCTCGGGAACACGGAAGCGCACGACGGCGCGCTCGCCGGCCTCGATGCGGCGGCGGCCCTCGTCGGGCGGCAGATCCCGGCAGGTGCCGGCGTAGCGCGGCGGCCGACCCGCCGCCAGCATCGCGCGACGGTCGGCCTCGAGCTTCTGCGGCGGGCAGAAGCAGTGATAGGCGTGGCCGGCGGCGAGCAGCTCGTTCGCATAGGACGTGAAGAGGTGCAGGCGCTCCGACTGGCGGTAGGGGCCGCCGGCGCCGCCGACATCGGGACCCTCGTCCCAGTCGAGACCGAGCCAGCGGAGGTCCTCGAGGATGCTCTCCTCCGACTCCTTGGTCGAGCGCTCGACGTCGGTATCCTCGATGCGCAGGATGAAGGTGCCGTCATGGCCGCGGGCAAGCAGCCAGTTGAAGAGCGCGGTGCGGGCATTGCCGACGTGCAGCTGGCCGGTGGGGCTGGGGGCGAAGCGGACCCTCATGTGCGCCGCCGCAGCAGGGCGACGGCATGCGCGGCGATCGCCTCGCCGCGGCCGATCGCGTCCACGCCTTCGTTGGTCTTGCCCTTGATGCTCACCTGCGCGACATCCAGCCCTGCGGCGTCCGCGAGCCGCGCGCGCATCTCGTCGATGGCGTCCTGGATCTTCGGCCGTTCGAGTACCACGGTGATATCCAGGTTGCCCACCTCGTGCCCCTGCTCGCGCACGACGCGCGCGGCCCGGCGCAGCAAGGTGAGACTGTCGGCGTCCTTCCAGCGCGGGTCGCTGTCGGGAAAGTGACGGCCGATGTCACCGAGCGACGCGGCGCCCAGGATGGCGTCGATGGCGGCGTGGCACGCGACATCGCC
>JBKJRJ010000508.1:0-5277 GCA_046594705.1 Vicinamibacterales bacterium | reverse complement strand
GTCGGAAGCCGTGATCGAAGCGCTTCGCGCGACCGGCGCGGTGAAGGGCGCGCGGGTGCTGCTGCCGCGCGCCGACATCGCGCGCGAGGTGCTCGCGGACGAACTGCGCGACGCGGGGGCCGAGGTCAGCGAGGTGATTGCGTACCGCACCTTGCTGGCGCCGGCCGAACGGGACGACGACCAGGACATCTACCGGATGCTGCTCGACCGTCAAATCGACGCGGTCACCTTCACCAGCGCGAGTACGGTCAAGAATTTCGCCAAGATGTTCGGCGAGGAACAGGCCGCGGACCTGCTGCGCACGACTGTGGTTGCGTCGATTGGACCGGTTACGGCCGAAGCGGCGCAACAGCTGGGCATCGAGACCACGGTGATGCCCGAGCGCTACACCATCCCGGATCTGGTCGATGCGCTGGTCGCGCACTTCCGCTCATCGCCAGGGCGCGGGTCTCCTCGAGCCTTATGAATCTGACGCACCGTCCCCGCCGTCTCCGCCGCACCGCGGCGATCCGTGCGCTCGTCCGCGAGACACGGCTCAGCCCCGACAACTTGATTTATCCGCTCTTTGTGGTGCCGGGCAAGGGCATCCGCCGCGAGATCGCCTCGATGCCTGGGGTCTTCCAGCTGTCGGTGGATGAGATCGTGAAGGAGGCGGCCGCCGCGAAAGCCGACGGGGTACCGGGCGTCCTGCTGTTCGGGCTGCCGCCGCAGAAAGACGCCGTCGGCACTGGCGCGTCCGACCCTGAGGGACCGGTGCAGACCGCCCTGCGCGCGCTGAAGCAAGAGGTCCCCGGCATTGTGGCGGTGACCGACGTGTGTCTCTGCGAGTACACCTCCCACGGCCATTGCGGCGTGCTGGACGGTGAGGACATCGTCAACGACGCGACCGTCGAGGAGCTCGCGCGCGCCGCCCTCTCCCACGCCGCCGCCGGGGCCGACATCGTGGCCCCGTCCGACATGATGGACGGCCGGGTCGGCCGCATCCGCGAGAAGCTGGACGGCGCCGGTTTCAGCCAGGTCGCGATCATGTCTTACGCGGCGAAGTATTGTTCCGCGTTTTACGGCCCGTTCCGTGAGGCCGCGGATTCGGCCCCCGCGTTCGGCGACCGCCGCTCGCACCAGATGGATCCCGCGAACGTCGAAGAGGCGCTGCGGGAAGTCGCGCTCGACCTCGAGGAGGGCGCCGACATCGTCATGGTCAAGCCCGCGGTGCATTACCTCGACGTGATCAGGCGTGTGAAGGACGAGTTCGGCGTCACCACCGCGGCCTACCACGTGAGCGGCGAGTACGCCATGCTCAAGGCCGCGGCCCGCAACGGCTGGATCGACGAGCCGCGGGCGATGCTCGAAACGCTGACGTCGATTCGCCGCGCCGGGGCCGACATCATCATCACCTACTACGCTCGGGAAGCGGCGCGGCTGCTGGACGCGTAGCGCGAGCACGCACCGGACGGGACCTCGCGATCTGGCGCCGAGGTCCCCGGGGAGGAACCTTCATCACCGACGTTGTTCGATTGCCGCCGACCTCGGAGGCGCACGGCAGCACGCTGGTGCTCGACCACCGGACCGACGCCAAGGGATGCCGGGCGACGCTGCGGCTGCCGTTACAGCACCTCAATCGATCATCGGAGAACGGCCGTCTCTCTCGTGAGGCGACGCTGAGAGGGTCGCACCGCACACCCCATGCGGCCGTCGTGAGCGACCGTCAAAGGGTCGCCGTTCACCGCTGTCGCGTGCAACTGGAGGGCGGATCTCCTCGGCCCGGCGATTCGCAATCTGGTATCTTCGCTTGATGGCCCGCCGTTACGTGAAATCCAGACGATCGTTCGCCGCCGCGTCCCGCATCCTGCCGGGCGGTGTCGACAGCCCGGTGCGCGCGTTCAAATCGGTGGGAGGCACCCCGCTCTTCATCTCGCGCGCGAGCGGCGCGCGCATCGAAGACGTCGACGGCAACAGCTACGTCGATTACGTGATGTCGTGGGGCCCGCTGATTCACGGCCATGCACCGAAAGGGCTGTTGAAGGCACTGACCGCCGCGGCGGCGCGCGGCACCAGCTTCGGCGCGCCGACGGATCTCGAGACCCGCCTCGCCCAGCGGGTCGCCACGCTGATGCCGTCGATGGAGCGGGTGCGGTTCGTCAGCTCGGGAACGGAAGCCGCCATGAGCGCGATTCGGGTCGCGCGCGCGGCGACCAGACGCGACAGGATTCTGAAGTTCGGCGGGTGCTACCACGGTCATGCGGATGCGTTCCTGGTGCAGGCGGGGTCGGGCGCGCTGACGCTCGGCGTGCCGACCAGCCCCGGCGTGCCCGCGGCGGTGGCGGGCGAAACCGTGGTGGCGCGCTATAACGATCTCGCGTCGGTCGCGGCCCTGGTCGAGCGGCACCGCAACCACCTTGCGGCGATCATCGTCGAACCCATCGCAGGCAATATGGGGATGGTGACACCAGTCGACGGCTTTCTGCGCGGTCTGCGCTCGCTCTGCGACCGCCACGGTGTCCTGCTGGTGTTCGACGAAGTGATCTCGGGGTTCCGCGCTGCGGCGGGTGGCGCGCAGCAGGTGTTCGGGGTGCGGCCCGACCTCACCTGCCTCGGCAAGATCATCGGCGGCGGACTGCCGGTGGGTGCCTATGGCGGCCGCGCCGATCTGATGGAACTCGTCGCACCGGCGGGTCCGGTCTACCAGGCCGGCACCCTGTCGGGCAATCCGCTGGCGATGACGGCGGGGCTGTGGAGCCTGACGGAGCTGTCACCCGGCCTGTACCGCCATCTGGCGCGGCTCGGGGCGAAGCTGGCGGCGGGGTTTGCCGACGCGGCGCGCGGCGCAGGCATCCCGATGCAAGTGAATGCGTTCGGCTCGCTGGTCACGCCGTTCTTTACGAGCACACCGGTCCGCGATCTGGAGTCTGCGCTGACGGCCGACACCGCGGCCTATGGGCGATTCTTCAACGCGATGCTGGCTCGCGGTTTCTATCCCCCGCCGTCGCAGTTCGAGGCCTGGTTCCTGTCGGGAGCGCACACCGAGAAGGACGTGGCCCAGACGGTCAAGGCGGCGAAGAGCGCCCTGGTGGAAATGGCAAGGACCCGACAAGTCGGGTAGTCGGCCCGGCGACCGACTACCCGTTACCGGAGGACGGTGGCCTAGCGAACGGCGAGCGGCTGTTCGAACTGCACGCGGAGGACTGAGCCGGCCGGCAGGGTCACGTCCTTGCCTTCGGTTGCCGCGATAGTGCCGCCGCCGCCGATGAGCACGCCGAGGAGCGCACCCTTCGCGCCGCCGATGATCCCGCCGATGATGGCGCCGACGCCCGCGCCGGCGCCGATCTTGGCGGCCTCACCTTTGATGCCCGCGCTCTCGAGCGCCTGAGTCACAGTGCCGCGAATCGGATAGTTACGGCCGCGGATCGTGATCTGGTCGAACGCCACCGTGAGGCTGCCCTTGCGGTCGGTGCGGGTGGCCTTGTTGACGGAGCTGACCACTCCGCGCAAGGTGGACCCTGCCGGAATCAGCACGTCGTTGCCCTGGTAAAGATCGACCACGGTCGTCGCGTTGAAGCGATCCTCGGTCTGCGCTGTAGACGAACTCAATTCGCGTTCGATCCGGACGTCGACTTCCTGGCCGGCCGGCACTTCGTTGCGGCGGACAGGCGCGTTGGGCCGGTTCGGGTTCTGCGAATCCGAGGTGCCGCCATAGACGCCCCCGCTCGAAGAGCCGGAACCGGAACCCGATCCGGTCGAGCCCGAGCCGTAGCCGCCGCTGCCCGACCCACTGCCGCTGCCGGCCGCGGGCCAGTTCGAGCTGCCCTGTCGAACGTTGTCGTTCTGGCGCGAGGCATCGCCGCGCGCTTCCGCGCGCACCGAGTCCACATGCGCACGGACGTCGTTGTAATCGTTGCGGCTGACGCTCCCTTCCTTGCGCATCTTCACGCGCAGGTAGATCACTTCGTCGCGCAGGTCATCGAGCTGTGCCTGCAGGCGGTCGGCCAGCCCCTGATCCCGGCTCCGAAGCCTGGACACCTCATTGCTCGCGTCGTAGACCTGATCCTGCAGCCGCTGGATGTCGGACGTGGTGATGCTCGACTGCGACTGGGACTGGTTTCGGGCCGACGACCCCGACTGGGCCGAGGCGGGCTGGGCCAACAGCATGGCGGCGAGCGCCACGGTGGCGGGCGTTGCGATAGTCATTAGCTTCATCAATCCTGCTCCTTCTTAACCACCGACCCTGTGCAAAACTGACGCCGCCGCTAAACCCTTGCGGATACGACAACTGGGCTGGAGGCGGGTGGTATGATCGTCCAGAAATCGCCTCTTGAAAATGTCCACCGTCAAGTTGCACAAGACTGTCGGCGTCCGGGTCGGCAGGGTCCAGGTTGGCGGCGGCGCCCCCGTGGTCGTCCAGTCGATGACGATGACCGATACGGCGGATGCCGCCGGTACCGCCCGTCAGTGCATTGAACTGGCGGAAGCCGGCTCCGAAATGGTCCGCGTCACAGTGAACGTGCCGGAAGCCGCGGCCGCCGTCCCCGAAATCAAGCAGCGCATGCTGGACGCCGGTGTCACGGCTCCCCTGATCGGGGACTTTCATTACAACGGCCACCTCCTGCTGACGCGGTTCCCGGCCTGCGCCGCGGCGCTCGACAAGTACCGCATCAACCCCGGCAACGTGGGCACCGGCAAGCGGCGCGACGAGCAGTTCGCCACGATCTGCGGCGTCGCGCGCGACCGCGGCAAGCCGGTCCGCATCGGGGTCAATGGCGGCTCCCTCAACCAGGAGCTGGTCGTCGCGAAGATGCAGGAGAATTCCGACCGCGCGCTCGGGCGCAGTTCGGAAGACATCATCAACGAGTGCATGGTGCTGTCGGCGGTGCAGTCCACCGAGCTGGCGATCGAATCCGGCCTCCGGCGCGACCAGATCATCATCTCCTGCAAGACCTCACGCCCGCGCGACCTCATCGCGGTCTACCGCGACCTGTCGCGCCAGACTGATCAGCCGCTGCACCTGGGCCTGACCGAAGCCGGGATGGGGACCAAGGGCCTGGTGTGGTCATCGGCCGCGATGGGCATCCTGTTGAATGAGGGGATTGGCGACACCATCAGGGTCTCGCTCACGCCCAAGCCCGGCGGCGATCGACGTGAGGAAGTCTACGCGGCGTGCGAGCTCCTGCAGTCGCTCGGTCTGCGCGCCTTCTCGCCAAGCGTCACGGCCTGCCCAGGCTGCGGCCGTACCACCAGCAGTACTTTTCAGGAGCTCGCGGAACGCACGCAGGCCTACATCCG
>JBKJRJ010000367.1:0-5925 GCA_046594705.1 Vicinamibacterales bacterium | reverse complement strand
TTTCAGCGCATGCGCGGCAAGGCGGTGTTCTATCCGATGGGGTGGGACGACAACGGCCTGCCGACCGAGCGGCGGGTGCAGAACTATTTCGGCGTCCGGTGCGAGCCGTCGCTGCCCTACGATCCGTCATTCCAGCCCCCCGACAAGCCCGGCAAACAGCCGATCTCGGTGTCGCGGCCGAATTTCATCGAGCTGTGCACGAAGCTGACGGCCGAAGACGAGAAAATCTTCGAGGCGCTCTGGAAGTACCTCGGGCTGTCGGTGGACTGGGAGCTGACCTACGCCACCATCGACCGGCGGGCGCAGCGGGTCTCCCAGGTGGCGTTCCTGCGGCTGCTGCACAAGGGGCACGCCTATCAGGTCGAGGCGCCGACGCTGTGGGACGTGGACTTCCGCACCGCCGTCGCGCAGGCCGAGCTCGAAGATCGCGAGCAGCCCGGCGCGTATCACCGCATCGAATTTTCCCAGGCCGCCGGTGCCGCCGGAAACATCGCCATCGAAACCACGCGGCCGGAGTTGCTCCCCGCCTGCGTGGCGCTCGTCGCGCACCCCGACGACGAGCGCTATCAGCCGCTGTTCGGTTCCGAGGTCGTGACGCCGCTGTTCGGCGTGCGCGTGCCGATCCGCGCGCACGAGCTCGCCAATCCGGACAAGGGCTCAGGCATCGCGATGATCTGTACGTTCGGCGACGTGACGGACGTCATCTGGTGGCGGGCGCTGTCGCTGCCGGTGCGCGCCATCATCCAGCCCAACGGCGCCTTGAAGCCGATCACGTGGGGCAGCGAGGGCTGGGAATCGACCGATGCGGCCCGCGCCCAGCAGGCCTACGACCAGATGGCGAACCTGTCGGCCGCCAAAGCGCGCGTGAGGGTCGTGGAGCTGCTCAAGGAGAGCGGCGCGCTGATCGGGGAGCCGCGGCCGATTACCCACGCCGTCAAGTTCTTCGAGAAAGGGGACCGGCCGCTCGAAATCGTGTCGAGCCGCCAGTGGTTCATCAAGACGCTCGACTTCCGCGAGGTGCTGCTCCAGCGGGCTCGTGAGCTGACCTGGCATCCCCCCTACATGCAGGCGCGTCTCGAGAACTGGATCAACGGCCTGAATGGCGACTGGTGCGTCAGCCGCCAGCGCTTCTTCGGCGTGCCGTTCCCGATCTGGTATCCCGTGCGGGACGATGGCAGCCGCGATTACGCGCATCCGATCGCGCCGCCGGAGGATCGTCTGCCGATGGATCCGTCAACCGACGTGCCCGCGGGCTATCGCGCCGACCAGCGCGATCAGCCCGGCGGGTTCAGCGGCGATCCCGACGTCATGGACACCTGGGCGACCTCGTCGCTGACGCCGCAGATCGCCGGAGGCTGGCTGGACGATCCGGATCTCTTCGCGCGGGTCTTTCCCATGGACGTGCGCCCGCAGGCGCACGACATCATCCGCACATGGTTGTTTTCGACGGTACTGCGATCGCAGCTCGAGTCCGGCACGCCGCCCTGGGCGCACGCCGCGATCTCGGGTTGGGTGCTCGACCCCGATCGCAAGAAGATGTCGAAGTCCAAAGGCAACGTCGTCACGCCGATGGGCCTGCTGGAGGAACACGGCGCCGACGGCGTACGATATTGGGCGGCGAGCGCGCGGCCCGGGACCGATACGGCGTTCGATCCGGCCCAGATGAAAGTGGGCCGGCGGCTCGCCATCAAGCTGCTGAACGCCGCCAAGTTCGTCCTGGCCCGCAGCGAGCCGCGGGGGGCGATCAGCCATCCGCTGGACGCCGGGCTGCTGACCAACCTGGCCTCGCTGGTGCGCCAATCCACCGAGCGCCTCGAGCGGGACTACGACTACGCCTGGGTGCTCCAGCATACCGAGACCTTCTTCTGGGACTTCTGCGACAACTATCTCGAGCTGGTGAAGTCGCGCCGCTACGGTGACTTCGGCCCCGACGGCGCCGGATCGGCCAACACCACGATGCTGATCGCGCTGTCGGTGCTGCAGCGCCTGCTGGCGCCGTACCTGCCCTTCGTGACCGACGAGACCTGGTCGTGGTGGCAGCCGGGCAGTGTGCACGCGGCGTCGTGGCCGACGGAGGCCGAGGTGCTGGACGGCATCGGCGCCGGTGACGCCGCGTCCGACGACCTGTATCTCCGGACCACCGAAGTGCTCGCGGTGATCCGCAAGAAGAAGTCCGAGCGCAGTCTGTCCGCGGGCGCCGCGCTCGAGCGCGTCGTGATCCGCTGCGCCGGCGAGCTGCAACGGACGCTCGCGCCGGCGCTGGCCGACCTGCGCGCCGCGGCGCGGGCCGAGGCGCTCGACTTCGTCAACGACACGGCCTTCGACGTGGACCTGGTGCCGAAGCCGGCGGCCCCGCAGGAGCCTGGCGCATGAGGTCGATCCCGTTCCAGCCGCTCGACCCCGCACTCTACCGCGAGGTCGTCCGGCGGGCCCTCGCAGAGGACCTCGGGTGGGGCGATGTGACCACCGAGGCGGTGGTGCCCGCCGAGTTGCGCGCCCGCGGCATCATCCTCGCGAAGTCGCCGTGCGTGATCGCCGGGCTGGAGGTCGCCGCGGAGGCGTTCTCGCAGCTCGATCCGGGCTGCGTCTTCAACCGCATGCGCAAGGACGGCGATCGCTGCGAGCCGGGTGACGTCGTCGCGGAACTGCGAGGGCAAGCCGCCTCGATGCTCACGGCCGAACGGACCGCGCTGAACTTTCTTCAGCGGCTGTCGGGCATCGCGACGCTGACGCGCAGGTTCGTGGACGCAGCCGGCGGCACCATCATCGTCCTCGACACGCGCAAGACCACCCCGACCCTGCGCCCGCTCGAAAAATACGCGGTCCTCGCCGGCGGCGGCACCAACCACCGCGCCGGCCTGGACGATGGCGTGCTGATCAAGGACAACCACGTGCGGCTGGCGGGCGGGGTCAGGGAAGCCGTCAAGCGCATGAAGGACGCGAGTCCTGAGATGCCGATCGAGGTGGAAGCCCAGAGCCTCGAGCAGGTGGACGAGGCGATTGCCGCGGGAGCCGACATCATCCTGGTCGACAATCTGCCGCTCGAGGCCATTCGGGAAGCGGTGACACGCATCAACGGCCGCGCCAAGGTGGAGATTTCCGGCGGTGTCACGCTCGAGCGCATGCCCGAGCTGGCGAAGACCGGCGCGAACTACGTGTCGGTGGGCGCGCTGACCCACTCCGCGGCGGCCGCGGATCTCAGCTTCGAGCTGGAGCCCGAGGTCTGATTCGCAGGACATCGGTGAGCACCCCTTCGAGTGATGAACTGCCAGGCGACCTGTCGGCGGCGCTCGCCGCCACGGTGGCCGCGCGCGGGGTGTTCGGCGCGCGGCTGATCTACCGGGCGGAGGTCGGCTCGACCAACGACCTGGCGGCCGCGGCCGCCGAGCGCGGTGAGCCGGAAGGAACCACCTTCGTCGCGGGCGCGCAGACCGCGGGACGGGGCCGGCTCGGGCGGACCTGGTTCTCGCCGTGTGGCGCCGGGCTGTATCTCTCCACTATCGTGCGGCGCGCCTCGCTGGCGCCGTGGATTACCCTAGCGGGCGGCGTGGCGGTGGCCGAGGGGATTCGCGTCGCGACGGCGCTGCCGGTGCACATCAAGTGGCCGAACGATATCGTGGCGGTCGGCGGCGCCGGGTTCCGCGCGCGGCGTAAAATCGCCGGGATCCTGGCGGAGGCGTCGTCCGGCCCCGAGGGGGTGCAGCACGTGGTCCTGGGGGTCGGCATCAATCTGCTGTCCGCGGCGTTCCCGCCGGAGCTGGCGGACCGGGCCAGCGCGATCGAGACGGAGCTCGGACGCGCGGTGGATCCGGGTCCGGTGCTGGCACAGGTACTGGCTGGTCTCAACCGCGCCCTCGCCGATCTCGGCGGCGCGGGCCCGCCCGCTCTGTTCGCCCGGTGGCTTGCCCTGTCACCCTCGGCGCACGGCGCGCCGATTGAGTGGGACACCGGGGCGGGCGCCGCAACGGGAATCACCGCCGGCCTGGCCGAGGACGGCGCGCTGTTGGCGCGCACCACGGCGGGCCTGCAACGCATCGTGTCCGGAGAGGTTCGCTGGCGGTAACCACCATGCTTCTTGCCATCGACGTCGGTAACACCAACGTGACCATCGGGGTCTTCGAGGGGGAACGCCTCGCGCACAGCTGGCGCCTGGCGGCGCTGCGCGAGCGCACGGCCGACGAGCTCGGCATTTTCGTCACGCGGCTGTTCGAGCAGATGCACGTGCCGATCGACGCCGTCCACGGCATCGCCGTGGCGTCGGTGGTGCCACCGCTGACGCGGCCGATGGAGGAGATGTGCGAGCGCTACTTCTCGCAGCCCGCCCTGGTGGTCGATTCGGCGAACGCCGGCATGCCGGTGCACTACGTTCCCGCCGGAGACGTCGGCGCGGATCGCATCGTCAACGCCGTGGCGGCCTGGGCGAAGTACGGCACTCTGGGGGCCGTTCCGCTGATCGTGGTGGACTTCGGCACGGGGACCACGTTCGACGTGGTGTCGATCAAGGGGGAGTATCTCGGCGGTGTCATCTGTCCCGGCATCAACATTTCTGCGGAAGCGCTATTCCAGCGCGCCGCGCGGCTGCCGCGCGTGGACGTACGCAAACCGGCCCGGGTGATCGGCCAGGACACGGTGACCGCCATGCAGTCAGGCCTGTTCTTCGGCTACGTCGAGATGGTCGACGGCCTGGTCCGGCGCATGCGTGCGGAACTCGCAGGTGGCGCTGGCGCGGTGGTGGTTGCCACCGGCGGCCTGGCCGGCGTGATCTCCGGCGAGAGCGCCGCCATCCAGCACGTGGACCCGAACCTCACGCTCGACGGGCTGCGTTTGATATGGGAACGCCAACCTCGATGATGGCAGGTCCGCGAATCTTCAATCTGGCATCGAGGTTCAACGATGATTGAGCCTTCGCAGTACTGCCGGGAGGTCGAGGCGCATCTGTGCCGGAAGAACGAGGGGCACCTGATCCGCATCGCCGGACCGGTGTTCGTCCAGGTATCGGGGTGGGCTGCCCAGGGCGTGCCGCTCGCGGTGGTGCGCCGTGGGATCGATCGGTATTGCGAGCGCTACTACGCCAAGGGCCCGCGCCGGCGTCCCGTGCGCGTAGAGTTCTGCGAGCCCGACATCCTCGAGCTGTTCGACGACTGGCGCCGCGCGGTCGGCGTGTCGCAGCTGGCCGGCTCGCCGCGGCCTGACGAGCCGGCCGTCTCGCGCGACCGCTTGCCGGCCCATCTCGATCGCGCGATCGCCCGGCTCACCGCCATGCGCACGGGCGGACGATCCCCGGCCTTCGATCGCCGCCTGGACGAGGCCGTGCGCGAGCTCGATCGCGCGCGGACCACGGCACGGCAGGCGCGGGGACAGGGCAGGGTGTCGCTGCTCGAACGCCTGGCCGGACTCGACCGCGAGCTGCTGGACGCGGCGCGTGACGAGATCGCGGCGCCCGAGCGCGCCCGTTTGCGCGGCGAGGCCGAAGCGGAGATTGCGCCGTTTGGCGGACGCCTGGCGCCTGACGCTCGGGCCCGCGCGGTCGAGGCGTCGTTCGATCGGCTGCTGCGCGACGCAGCCGGCCTGCCGATGATTGCCCATGAACCCTGACTCGCCGCACGCGTCGTCGCGGCGGCCGCGGTGTGCTGGGCCGTCGCGGTCGCCGGTGGCGAAGGTGAGCGCGCCGGGGTCCCCGTCGCGCCGGCAGCCGCGGGCCCCCTCGAGCGTTCCTGATACGATTCCGCCGATGGATCCACGCCTCAACCGCCGGCCATGAGTCTCTTCGAAGGGCAGCAGGTCGAGCTCACGATCGACAAGCCGGTGTCCGGCGGGCGCATGATCGCGCGCCACCTCGGGCAGATCGTGCTGGTGCGCGGCGCCATCCCCGGCGAGCGCGTGCTCGCGTGGATCGAACGCGCCGAGAAGCGCATGGCCTATGGG
>JBKJRJ010000291.1:0-3807 GCA_046594705.1 Vicinamibacterales bacterium | reverse complement strand
CCAGTACTGTAATGTCGTGTCCCAGGACGGAGCATGGTCCCGTGCGAGTCCAGCGGAGACCTCCCGCCACCCATAGGGGGAGAGGCCGCGGCACACCGCTTGCCTTTTGCCATGATGCCGATGTTCCACCGACTCCGCGCCCAGACCGCGTCCGCCGAAGGCTTCTCCCTCATCGAAATGATGATAGTGGTGGGGATCATCGGGGTGTTGGCGGCGATCACCGTGCCGATGAGCGGCAACGCGGTGCGCTACATCAAGGTCAGCGGCGACGCCCGCAATCTGTCGAACGCGACCGCCGTGACGAAGATGCGCGCCGCGGCGAAGTTCACCAAGGCGCGGCTCTATGTGGATCTCGTCGGCAAGTCGTTTTACGTGCAGACGTTCGACAAGACGGTCTCGGTGTCGTGCCCGGCGGGCTGCTGGGTCACCGACGGTGGCGCCACCTCGTTGGCATCGACCGTGTCCTTTGGCTTCGGCCCGGTGGCGACGCCGCCAGCCAACACGCAGACGACCATTGTCAACTCGTCGGCGTGCATGAGTACGGCCGCGACGCCGGTGGCCATCGCCAATACGTCGTGCATAATCTTCAACTCTCGCGGCTTGCCGGTGGACGATGCAACCGGCAGTCCCACGGGAGACAACGCGTTGTACATCACGGATTCGACGGCGGTCTACGGGGTCACGGTCGCCGCGACGGGTTTCGTCCGCCTGTGGCGCACCAACGCCACCTCGACGCCGTCGTGGAGCCAGCAGTGAGACGCCTGGCGCGCGAAGAGGGCAGCTCCATCATCGAGGTCGTCATCTCGAGCGCGATCCTGGTCACGCTGATGGCGGGTCTGATGTCCCTGCTCGGTCTCTCAATCAACACCACCGAGAACCAGGGGCACCTGGCGGCGCGCACCACGGAATACGCGCAGGACAAGATGGAGCAGTTGCTGGCGCTGTCTTACGGCGACCTGGCCAGCGACACCACGGTCTTTCCGGCGACCGCGAGCGGCGGCACCGCCCTGGCGGTCGGCGGCAGCGCCGACCCGGCCACGCCGGTCACCAAATACGTGGATTACCTGGATCAGAGTGGCAACCTGTGCGGCTCGGCGTCCGCCCTGGCGGCGTCAGCGCCCTGCCCGGTGCCGGTCGGCACGGCGGCGCCGGCCAACTGGTTCTACCAGCGTGTCTGGGCGGTCTCGAGCGCCGGCACCAACCTGAAACAGGTCACCGTGACCGCGACGATCGCCCGGGGTTTTGGCGGCAGCACCAAGGCGACCTCGGTGTTGACGGTCCTCAAGACCAGCCCGTTCTAGGAGCATTAGTGCGCAGATCACAGGACGGCTTTTCGCTCGCAGAACTCATGATCTCGATGGCGGTGATGCTGGTCATCGCCGGCGGCGCGACAACGGCCCTGCTGAAGATGACGAGTGCGCAGGCCACGCTCTGGAACCGCACGCAGATGCACAGCGGCATCCGCGGCGCGACCGAGGTGCTGCAGCAGGAGGTCGGGCAGGCCGGCCGGGTGTCGCTCCCCTCGACCAACGTCCTCCTCAGCGGCGCGGTCGTCGCTGGCACCCAGACGGTCGGCATTTACCAGTGTCCGACCTCCACCGCCTGCACGACGGCGAGCGTGGCGGGCATGTTTGTCGGCGAGCAGATCCAGGTGGACGCCGGCTGCTTCGACACGTCGAACCCCTGCACCAGCCGTGAGGAGACCGTCACGCTGACCGCGGTCAACACCAGTTCGTCGCAAATCACCGCGGTATTCCTCAACCCGCACGCCGGCGGCGCTCCGGTGCAGGTCAGGGGCGTTTTCGCGACCGGCGTTGTCCCGCCGCTGGTATCGCCGTCGGCCTACGCGCCGAGCGGCGCCGCGTTCACCTACGCGAACGGGTCCACAGGGGACGTGCTCAAGCTGTACGGCGACGTCAACGCCGACGGCAACATGGTGTATGTCGAGTACTCGTGCGTGATTCCCGCGGCGGTGGCAGGCGTGCAGTCCCCGGGCATCCTGTATCGCAACTCGATGGCCTGGAACGCCGCCTCCAGTCCCTCTCCTACGCCGTCGCAGATCCTGCTCGGCAACATCATGCCGAATCCGGACAACAGCCCGTGTTTTACCTACCAGACCCAGGTCGTCACCGGCGACGCCTACGTCACCGACGTCGCCATCACGCTCACGGTCCAGACCCAGCAGATCGATCCGGTGACCAAGCAGTTTCAGACCGAAACCAAGGCGCTGCTGAACGTCTCGCCGCGCAACGTCTTTCACGCGTGGACACTGGCGAGCCTGGGCGTCGCCAACCGCATTCAGCCGATGCCGCCGTCGGTCACGGCGCTGTTGCCATGAGGAAGCTCGCCATGTTGACCTCGATGCGAACGGATGAAAAGGGCATCGCCCTCGTCTTCACGCTGTTTCTGATGGCGTCGCTGTCAGCGCTGGCGGTGTCGCTGATGTTCCTGTCCCAAACGGAAACGGCCGGCACCAGGAACTACCGCACGATGTCGCAGGCACGGTACGGCGGCGAGGCGGGCGTTCACAAGGCCATCAACTATCTGATCAACAGCTACACGCCTCCCAGCACCAGTTTCAGCAACTACGACCTGACCGTATCGCCCGTGATCTGCACCTCCGGCTGCGCCACCACCGGCCCGGTCGTGCTGTCGGGGGGCGTGACCGGGGTGACGTCCAACTATCCGCAGGTGGCGATCGCGTCCGCCTTCGCCTCAGCCGTCCAGGGCACCCTCGCCACCAACGTGGCGGGCACGACGACGAATGCCGCGCTCGGCACCGTCACCTATGGCGCGACCGCACGACTGCTGTCCATGCGCAGGGTGACGTCGTATGGTGGCGGGACCGGCACCATTCAGACCTGGGAAATCACGGCGGTCGGCACGGTACCCGGCGCCATGCCGGCGACCGTCGAGGTGTCCGCGGTCCTCGAGCGCCAGCTGGTCGATGCGCAGACGTTTGCGGTCTTCGCGACTGGCGCGGGCTGCGGTGCGATCAATCTCGTCGGCAGCGTGGAGACTCGGAGCTACGATTCGAGCGTCGCCGGATCGGCCGCCGCTCCGGACCTCTCGGGCGGGAATGTCGGCACCAACGGCAACATGACCATCTCCGGCAACGTCGGCGTGCACGGCTCGCTGTCGACGCCGCGCTCCGGCGTCGGCGCCTGCGTCAACGGCAGCGGCGTCACCGCGCTGACCACCTCCGGGCGGGCGACCGTGGACAACAACAACATCATCCAGCTGCCGCAGCCGCTCAACTTCGAGACCCCCGCGCTGCCGAGCCCCATGCCGCCGACCACGACCATGAATACCGCCGCGCTGATCTGCGCCGGCGTGGTGGCCTCCATCGCCACCGCCCCCCTCGCGACCTGCAGCGGGACGAACCCGGTGACGATCGATCCGATGGGTGGGACCGTGGTGCTCGGCAACATTTCCGGCGACGTCGTGCTCAAGGGCGGCAACTACATCATCAACAGCGTCACCGCTGGCAACGTCAATGTCGCCACGAGCGCGGCGGGCGCCACCGGCGTGGTCATCAATTTGGCCGGCAAGACCAGCACGGGAACCGATCTGGCGCAGGTCTGGGACCAGACTGCCCAGAACATCGTGAACCCGTCGATGGATTCGTCCAGGTTCCAGATTATCTACGCCGGCACCGGGGAATTCGACATGCAGGGCGGGGCCAACGCAGCCTTCGTGCTGTATGCCCCGAATGCGTCCGTGGAAACACACGGCAACGGCAATATTTACGGGTCGGTCCTCACCAGGAGCGTCACATCCGGGGGGACCCCGGCGTTCATCTACGAC
>JBKJRJ010000260.1:0-10007 GCA_046594705.1 Vicinamibacterales bacterium | reverse complement strand
GTTCGGCGTCCTGATCCTGGGAACCGCCGTCTACTACGGTTACCTGTCATACACGCTGTTCGCGAACCGATGGGTCGAGGCATCCGAGGTCAGCGGCAGCGTCAAGGAAAAGCTCGCATCAGGATGGACGAGTTCGCTGGCCGCCGGCCTGGAGCGGGCCCAGCGCGAACGGAAGCCCGTGCTCATCGACTTCTGGGCCACGTGGTGCAAGAACTGCCTGACGATGGACAAGACGACGCTGGCGGATCCGGCGGTCACGGCGGCCCTGACCGACTACGTGAAGATCAAATTTCAGGCGGAAGACCCGGACGTGGAGCCTGCGAAATCTCTCATGGCGCGGTTCCGGGCCATCGGCCTGCCGACCTACGTGATTCTCCGGCCGACAGGCGCCGCTACTTCACCCGCAGATCGAACGCGGCCATCTCGTTGACATTGCGGACGAGCAGGTAGCCGCCCGCGATCGCGGGATGATTCCACGTCTTGCCGTCCAACACCGGAAAGATCGCGATCTTCTGGTGACGTTCAGGAGTGGCCCGGACGAGGGCGAGCTGGCCATCTTCCGTGAGCACGACGAGATGGCCGCTCGCCAGCATGATTTGGCCGTAACCGTAGCGGCCGCCCTTCCACTTCAGGTCGCCAGTGGCGGCGTCGACGCAGGCGAGGATCGATTCGTCGAGCCCGTAGATGTCACCCTCGTGCACCACCGAGCTCGCGAACTGGTTTTTCATCCGGATGTTGCGCCACACCTCGCGGACCGAAAACCGATCCCCCTCCTGGTTCAGCTCGAGCACCGCCGCGCCCGAGAGCGGCGATCATGCGGGACTTCTACGCGAGCATGGAGCGCTTCGAACTGATGTCGATACGGTGACGGCCTGCGTGCGATCGCGGGCAGGCGCGGGCGTGCCGCTCGCCGTTGCCGGTGGAAGCTGCGGCGCTGGATTCTCCCCACCCCTGCGGACTAATCCCCACCGGGATTCGAATCAATCCTCAGACTCTCCGGGAAATTCCAGAAATCACGCTATTTAGGCGAGATCCAAACGGAGTGTCTCCGGCATCCGCCTTGCCATCAAGGTGGGCACCTACCCTTATGCCGGCCACCGTTTCACGCACTTCCCAATCCGTCGACGCTGCTCTCTGCCGTCATTGCGGCGAGCCGTGCGCCCTGGACGCCGTCCTGTCGCCGGATGGACCGTTCTGCTGCAGCGGGTGCGAAAGCGTCTTCGCCATCCTCAAAGCGCACGACCTCCAGGGCTTCTACACGGGCGACCCGGCGCCCGGCCCGTCACAGAAGAGCGTCGGCGATCGCGATCCTGGACGGTTTGCCGTGCTCGACGACCCCGAGGTCGCCTCGCGGCTCGTCGACTTCGACAACGGGCGCATCGCGCGGGTGACGCTCTCGATTCCCACGATTCACTGCGCGTCGTGCGTGTGGCTGCTGGAGCAATTGTGGCGGCTCGATCCGGGTGTGAGGCGGGCGGAAGTCGACGTGATGCGGCGCACCGTGGACGTGGAATTCCGGCCCGACACGACCTCACTTCGCCAGATCGCCGAACAGGTGTCGGCGCTCGGATACGAACCGGCTCTCACGCCGGGCGAAGGTCGCCGCGGCGTACCGGCGGCGGCACGCCGCCTGTATCTGCAGCTTGGTGTGGCCGGCTTCGCCTTCGGCAACATCATGCTGTTCAGCATTCCGCGGTACGCCAATGGCGCGCCGCTCGAAGATGGCTTCCAGCGGCTGTTCGACGTGCTGAACGTCCTGTTTGCGCTGCCGGTCCTGCTCTTCAGCGCCGCTGACTACTTCCGCACGGCCTGGCATGCCGTCCGGACCAGGACGATGGCGCTCGAAGTGCCGGTGGCGCTCGGACTCGCTGTCCTCTTTGGCCGGAGCGTCGTGGACATGGCCACGGCGCGGGGCGAAGGCTTCCTGGATTCGTTCACCGGATTGGTGTTCTTCCTGTTGATCGGGCGGCTGTTCCAGCAGAAGGTCTTCGATCGGGTGGCGTTCGATCGCACCTTCCGTTCGTTCCTGCCGCTCGCCGTGCAGGTCGAGCACGAGTCCGGCCTGTCCGTGACGCCGATCGATCGGCTGCGGTCCGGCGATCGCATCGTGGTCCGCCCGCAGGAAGTGGTGCCCGCCGACGCCATCCTGCTCGACGAACGCGCCGACGTCGACTACGCCTTCATCACCGGCGAGCAGACGCCCGTGACCTCACGATTCGGGGACCTGGTCCGCGCGGGCGGCCGCGTGCTCGACCGGGCGATACGGCTTCGCGTGCTGCGGGAGCCGTCGCACAGCCAGCTGGCCCGCTTTTGGAGCCATCAGGTCTTCGCCAGGCCGAAGACCTACTGGCTCGTGGACGTCGCGGCACGGTTCGCACAATGGTTCACGGTCGGCGCCGTGGGCCTCGCGGCCGCGGGCGCGCTCGCGTGGTGGCCCGACGTCTCCGCCAGCGTGAGCGTGGCCACCGCCGTGCTGATCATCGCGTGCCCGTGCGCGCTGACGCTGGCGGCGCCGATCACGCTGGGCACGGCGATGGGCCAGCTCGGCCGTCGTGGCTTGTATCTCAAGCACCCGGCGGTGGCGCTCGACCTCAGTCGCATCGACACGGTCGCCTTCGACAAGACCGGCACGCTCACCACCTCCGGGGGACGACCGGCCATCGAGCATGACGCGCTCAGCCATCGTGCGCTGATGATGGTGCAGCGGCTCGCGGCGGAATCGGTCCATCCGACCAGCCGCGCCATCGCCGCCCGCATCGTCGCTGGCCCACCGCCGGACAGCGCGGCAGCCGGTGATACCGGTGTGCCCCGGGCCCAGTTCGTTCGCGAAGTCCCTGGTCAAGGCATCTGCGGCACCGTCGCCGGCCAGCTCGTCGCGATCGGGACGGCATCCTTCATCGAGGCGGAAACGGGCGCGCGGATTTCCGGTCCCGACGATGTCGCGTTCGTGGCGGCCGGCGAGGAGCACGGCTGGATCCGCGTCGCCACGACCGCGCGGCCCGGCATCGAACAGACGGCACAGGCACTCGCGATCGGCTACGAGATCTGTCTGCTGTCAGGCGATCACAGCGGCGAGCGTCATCGGTGGGCGCCCATTTTCGGCCGTCGTATGCACTTCAGGCAGTCGCCGGACGACAAGCTCGCGTTCATTCGAGACGCGAAGGCCGCCGGCCGGCGCGTGCTGATGGTCGGCGATGGCTTGAACGACGCCGGAGCCCTCGCCGCGGCCGACGTCGGGATCGCGGTCGCGGACGAGACGGCCTGCATGGCGCCCGCGTGTGACGCGGTGATCAGTGGTCACCGGCTGGCGGCGCTCCCCGCCTTTCTCAGCTACGCGCGCCGGGCGCGGCACGTGATCGTCGCGTGCTTCATCGTGTCCATCGTCTACAACGCCGTGGGCCTCGGCCTGGCGCTGGCCGGCGCGCTCACGCCGCTGGCGGCCGCGATCTTCATGCCGGTCAGCTCGCTCACGATCATCGGAATGGCCGCGGGCCTGATGCGCTGGTCCGGACGACGGATGCTGCCGGTATGAGCGTCATCGTGCTGTTGATCGCGGCCGGCGGCGTGGTGGCGGTCGGGTTTCTGGGCGCGTTTGTCTGGGCCGTCCGCTCCGGCCAGTTCGACGATACGTGCACGCCGGCGATTCGAATGTTGCTGGATGAGAAGGACGGTCTGCCGAAAGACAGACCACCCACGGTAAATGAGGTGCGGCGATGAGTTCGGAAGGTGTTTGCCCATGTCGATATTGATGGCCGACAGCGCCGTCGTGACGGCTGACGTACGGGACCCGCGGATCGAGACCTTCCTCTACGACAACGTCACCGTGCGGAACTTCGCCATGGCGACGGCCGGCTGGGGTCTGGTCGCGTTTCTCGTGGGGCTGGTCGTGGCGCTGAAGCTCGTGTTCCCGGGCTTCCTGCCCGACATTCCCTACCTGTCGTACGGCCGGCTGCGGCCCCTGCATACCAACGCGGCGATTTTTGCGTTCGCCGGCAACGCCATCTTCGTCGGCGTCTACTACTCGCTGCAGCGCCTGTGCAAGGCGCGCATGTTCAGCGACCGTCTGAGCGCCGTCCACTTCTGGGGCTGGCAGCTGATCATCGTCACGGCCGCCCTGACCCTGCCGCTCGGCATCACCACCAGCAAGGAATACGCGGAGCTCGAGTGGCCGATCGATCTGCTGATTACCGGCGTGTGGGTGGTGTTCGGCTGGAACATGCTCGGCACCATCGTCAAGCGCCGCGAGCGGCACATGTACGTGTCGATCTGGTTCTACCTGGCGACGTTCATCACGGTCGCGCTCCTGCACGTCGTCAACTCGCTCGCGCTGCCGGTCGGCTTGTTCAAGAGCTACTCGATGTACGCCGGCGTGCAGGACGCGCTGGTGCAGTGGTGGTACGGCCACAACGCGGTCGCGTTCTTCCTGACGACGCCGTTCCTGGGCGTCATGTACTACTTCATCCCGAAGGCCGCGAACCGGCCGGTGTTCTCCTACCGGCTGTCGATCGTCCACTTCTGGTCGCTGATCTTTCTCTACATCTGGGCCGGCCCGCACCACCTGCTCTACACGGCACTGCCTGATTGGGCCCAGTCGCTCGGCACGGTGTTCTCCATCATGCTGATTGCGCCGTCGTGGGGCGGCATGGTCAACGGGCTGCTGACGCTGCGCGGCGCCTGGGATCGCGTGCGCGAGAGCCCGGTCCTGAAATTCATGGTCGTGGGCGTCACGGCGTATGGCATGACCACGTTCGAGGGGCCGATGATGTCGCTCAAGAACGTCAACGCCCTCACCCACTACACGGACTACATCATCGCGCACGTGCACCTCGGGGCGCTCGCCTGGAACGGCGGCCTCGCGTTCGCGATGCTCTACTACATCGTGCCGCGGATCTATGGCACCCGGCTGTATTCGGATCGGCTGGCCAACACGCACTTCTGGCTGGCGACGCTGGGCATCCTCTTCTATGCCATCCCGATGTATGTCGCCGGCATCACGCAGAGCCTGATGTGGAAGGAATTCACCGCCGACGGCGTGCTGCGGTATCCCAATTTCCTCGAAACGGTGGTCCGCCTGGCGCCGATGTACGCGCTGCGCGCGGCCGGGGGCTCGATCTTCACGGCGGGCGCCGTTCTCGCGGTCTACAACCTGTATCGCACCGCGAAGCAGGGGGTGTTGATCGCCGGCGAAGAGGCGCAGGCGCCGCGGCTCGAACCGGCGGCCGGCGCGCCCGCCTCGGCGTGGCACCGATCGCTGGAGTCGAGACCGCTGCAGTTCGCGGTGCTGACGTTCGTGTCGATCGTGATCGGCGGCATCGTCGAGTTCGTGCCGACCGCGCTCGTGCGATCGAATGTGCCGACCATCGCGTCGGTCATGCCCTATACGCCGCTCGAGATCGAAGGGCGCGACCTCTATATCCGCGAGGGTTGCGTCGGCTGCCATTCACAGATGGTGCGGCCGATGCGATCGGAAACGGCCCGCTACGGCGACTATTCCAAACCGGGTGAGTTCGTCTACGACCATCCGTTCCTGTGGGGATCGAAGCGGACCGGCCCCGATCTCCACCGCATCGGCGGCAAGTACCCCGACTCGTGGCACTTCGTGCACATGAAGCAGCCGACGACCACTTCGCCGAAATCCATCATGCCTGGGTATCCGTGGCTGTATCACGCGCAGCTGGACACCTCGCATATCGAAGGAAAGATCATCACGCTGCGCCGCCTCGGCGTGCCGTACGCGGACGGCTACCAACGTCAGGCCGAAGCGGACCTGCGGGCGCAGGCCGCCAGGATCGCAGACGGCCTCACGCGCGGCGGCCTCGCGACTGAGGCGGATCGCGAAATCGTCGCGCTCATCGCCTACCTGCAGCGTCTTGGCACCGACATCAAGGCGAAGCGCGCCGATGGCAAGCTGATCGCCGGCCCGGCAACGCGCGGCACCAGCGGCGGAGGCCAGTAATGTACCAGGAAACGCTTCGCAGTATCGCGGGCATCGGCTTGTTCCCCGTCGTCTCGCTCCTGCTGTTCGTCATGGTGTTCGTGATCGCGGTGGTCCACGCGGCGCGCATGGCACAGGCTGATGCCGCGCATCTTGCGTCGCTGCCCCTCGATGGCGGTGACGCGGTCACGGTTCCCCGGGAGGCCCGGCGATGAGCATCAAGCGCGACGACCCGAGGCAGGATCAGCTGCTCGATCACGAGGCCGATGGCATCCGTGAATTCGACAACGCGCTGCCCCGCTGGTGGCTGCACGGGTTCTACTTCACCATCGCGTTTGCGGCGGTCTACATGCTCAACTACCACGTCTTGTCGACACCCCTGTTCGGCAAGGCCGGCATGGCGGCGGAGTATCAGGCGGAGCTACGCGCCGCCACGGCGGCGGCCCCGACTCCGCCGCCGGCGGGATCGGCGCATGCCGTTTTCGTCGCCCTCGAGGACGAAACCAGTCTGACGAAAGGCCGGACCATCTTCGAGGGTCCGGACAACGTCTGTGCGTCCTGCCACCGGCCCGATCTCGGCGGGATGATCGGACCGAACCTGACCGACGACTACTGGCTGCACGGCTGTTCGGTCCCCGACATCGTCACCAGCATCAAGACCGGCTACCCGCTGAAAGGGATGATGCCGTTCGGCACCAACAAGCCGCTCACCGACGAGCAGCTGCTCCAGGTGGCCAGCTATGTCCTGTCCAGACATGGATCGTCGCCGGCCGCTCCCAAGCCGATCGACCCGGAGCGCGACGTGACGTGCCGGCGGGGAGATTGAGATGACCCACAACCTCGCTTTCGCGGAGGAGCACGACAGCTTCCGCGACGAGCTCGCCAGCGTCGCGCGCGATGGCCGGCGCAAGTGGGTCCATGCGCGGCAACCCGCCGGGCCTCTCTACCGGGCGCGCACGGTGCTGAGCCTGTTTCTCTTCGGCTTTCTGTTCTCGGCGCCCTTCATCACCATTGGCGGACAGCCGCTGATGATGCTCAACGTGCTCGAACGCAAGTTCGTCCTGTTCAGCGTGCTCTTCCGGCCGCAGGACTTTTACCTGGTGGTGCTCCTGGCGCTGACCTTCCTGGTGACCCTCGCGCTCGCGACAGCGGTCGTGGGACGGGTCTGGTGCGGCTGGCTCTGCCCGCAGACCGTGTTCATGGAGATGCTCTTTCGCAAGCTGGAGTACCTGATCGAGGGATCGGCCGAGCAACAGTTGCGACGTGAGCGCGGTCCCTGGACGCGCGACCGGATGCTGCGCAAGGGCACGAAACACGGGGTGTTCCTGACGCTGTCGTTCGTTATCGCCAATGTGTTCCTCGCCTGGATCATCGGCGCGCGCGCGCTGCGGATCATCGTGACCGACCCGCCCGCGGATCATCTGGTTGGCCTCCTCTCGATCCTGGTCTTCAGCTTCGTGTTCTACATGGTGTTCGCGCGCTTTCGCGAGCAGGCGTGCGTGCTCGCCTGTCCGTACGGGCGCGTGATGTCGGCGCTCACCGACGACCGGACGGTCACGGTGACCTACAACTGGCGTCGCGGCGAGCCGCGCCGCGTACTGATCCGGGGCGGCGCGAGCCGCGAGGCGTCAGCGGCGGGAGACTGCATCGATTGCCACCAATGTGTCACGGTCTGTCCAACCGGCATCGACATCCGTGACGGCATTCAGCTGGAATGCGTCAACTGCGCCGCCTGCGTCGATGCCTGCAACAGCGTCATGGAGCGCGTTGCTCGTCCCCGGGGCCTGATTCGTTACACGTCGGATCGGGCGATTCGAGACGGACGCGGTAGCTGGCTGACCGCGCGCAGTGCCGGCTATGCCGGGGTGTGGCTGATCCTGGTCGCCGCCCTCACGTTCTCGTTCGCCAGGCGGCAGGACATCGACGCGCTGATCCTCCGTCAGCCCGGAACGCTGTACACGACGCTCGCCGGCGGCGACGTCGCCAACTTCTATGAGGTCCAGGTCCTCAATCGCCGGGGCCGGCAGGAGACCTTCACGATCGAGGCGCTCGAGCCGCGTGGCGCGACGGTCACGGCGCTCGGCCCGCTCGGACCGATCGAGCCGTATGGTGTGGTGGACGGTCGCCTCTTTCTGCGGGTCCCGTCGGGCAGCCTCGCGGGCGCCAGCACGCCGGTGCGATTCGCCGTGCGGACGCAAGCAGGGATCGTTCAGACGATTGACTCGGCGTTTGTCGGCCCGGCGTCCCGGTAACGACACCGCGACACTCGAACCTGGAAGCACACAAGATGCGCATCACATTCAACTGGGGAACAGGCATCGCGCTCGCCTACACCGCGTTTGCGGCCGCGACTGCCGGATTCGTGACGTTTGCGATGAATCGATCGGTCGATCTCGTCAGCGCGGACTATTACGCGCAATCCCTGCAGCAGGACCAGAAGATGGACGCGGAACAGAACGCGCTGATGCTCCGGCCGGCCCCTTCGGTGGCGCAGCCCAGCGGGCGCGTGGCGGTCCTGTCGCTGCCCGTTGATCAGGCCGGAAGTGCCCGCGGACTGCTGACCCTGTACCGGCCCTCCGATGCGACAGCCGACTTCTCGCTGCCGCTCGCGCTCGATGGCACCGGCCACCAGTGGGTTTCACTGGAGAGAATGATCGCCGGCCGGTGGATCCTCAAGGTGCGCTGGTCGGCAGGCAGCCGGGACTACTACTTCGAACAACCGGTACTCGTGCAGTGACGGCGTTGGTGACCGGCTTCGTCCTCGGGGCCGTCGGCAGTGGTCACTGCGTCGGGATGTGCGGCCCGCTGGTCCTCACCATCGGGCGGATTCAGGCGCGGTCTTCACATCGCGGGCAAGCGCGGTACGCGCTGCTGTATCACGCCGGACGTGTGCTCACATATCTCGCGCTCGCCGTGCCGGCCGGGTTACTGGGCCAGGCCCTTGTGCTTCATGGATGTGGCCGGGCGCTGGCTATCGTGGCGGGACTGCTGCTGCTGGCCAGCGCGCTGGGGGGATTTGGCGCGCGGCTGCCTGGCTGGCTGGGATCGATGGGGAGCGCGGCCGCGACACGCGCGTGCGCGGCCGCCAACTCGTGGCGCGGCGCCCATCCCGTCGCCGGACCCGTGGCGGCCGGCGCGGCCCACGGCCTGGTGCCGTGCGGACTCGTCTATGCCGCGGTCACCGCGGCAGCGGCGATGGGCAGCGCCACTGATGCGCTCGTGCTGATGATCGGATTCGGTCTCGGGACCGCGCCTGCGTTGGTGGCCTTGTCGTTCTCGGCCACGTGGCTGCCCGTGGGACTGCGCCTGCGTCTGCGGCTGTTGACACCGGTGGTCCTGGCGCTGACGGCCGCGCTGCTGCTGGTCCGCGGCCTCGCGCCGCCAGCCAGCGTGCCGCATGATCACCACGCGGCCGCGACTGTCGAACACCGCTGATCTGCCGGAACCTGGAGGCGCTTGAATCGCCCGGTCAACCCATTCCTGTGACGACTACTGCCGTCGTCCCGCGCTCCGGTCGTCCGCGGTCTCGAGCAATTGCTGCACGCGCTGCGCTGAAATGCCGAGCACCTCGCCCGCATCACGTCGGCTGAGATGCAGGCCCCGACCAGCCAGCGCTTTGACCGAGCGCCTCGCCGTCCCACTCGCCTGCTGTTGTTCGCGATCAGCCCGTTGCCGCGCGGCGCGATACTTCTTGACGACGTCTGCCACCCGTGTGGGCATCCGCACATCGTCGGTCAGCGTCACGTTCTTGACGTTATCGACAAAGAGTCCCAGAGCCTCCCGAATTCGGCGCCGAGGCGGTCGAGCACCACGTGGCAGCAAAACGCGGAGGCGACCGCTTGACTTTCAAGACAGTTGCTATCGTCCTCCACTGCGGCGTCTTTCGTCCACACCCCGGTCGATCCGTCCCGTGGGTTTAGACCGCGCGCCGAAACCCACGCCGCTGGCGGGCGTTTGGGCCAGGTGTCGCTCAGGTTGAACTGGTGAGCACGTCTACCGCTTGAGTGCGGCGGCGACGAACGCGAACAACTCCTTCGTCACGGGATCGTCCGCCACGCCGATGTTGTCGTTG
>JBKJRJ010000317.1:0-3185 GCA_046594705.1 Vicinamibacterales bacterium | reverse complement strand
TTCGCGCTGGCGGCCTTCGCCGTGGTGCCGCGACTCGAAGGAGGACCCGGGTTCCGCTACGAGGTGCCCCTGTTTCCGCTGCTGGCCGCGGCCGCGGCTGGGGGACTCGACGCCGCTTTTCGCGAGGGACGCGCCCGCCTCACCGGACGGCTGGTGATGCCCGTCCTGGTGATCGTGCTGCTGCTACCGATGATCTGGTTATGGCGTCCGGCGCGCTTCTCGCCATCCGCCGTGGAAATCGCCCTGGGCCGCTGGCTGGGGGCGTACGCCCCCGAGGCGAGGCTCGCGGTCTATGACCTCGGCGCTGTGCCGTATTTTTCGGCCGCGCCCTGGGTCTTCGACACCAATCCAGCGGGTCCCCTCAGTCCGTTTCTTGACCGCGCGTATGACCTCGACGAGCTGTTGCGCTGGTCACCGTCGTTCCTCGTTCTTCCGCCGGAAACGGCCGACGCCTCGAGGGATCGCCTCGCCGGGCTCTACTCGCTACCGGCGTTCAAGCGGGACTATGTCCTCTTCTTCGACCTGGAGGCGGAGGACGGTTACCGGATGCTGGTGTGGAAACGACGGGAGGTCATACTGCGCGAGGGCGCCGTGCCTGCCGCGGACGCGGCCGGCCTTTACCAGAGACGCGTGTCGCGATCGACGGGAGGCAGGCCGAAGTACTCGTACGCCTTGGCGGTCGCGACGCGGCCGCGCGACGTCCGATCGAGGAATCCGGCCTGGATCAGGAATGGCTCGTGAATGTCCTCGAGCGCGTCGCGCTCTTCGCTGAGCGCCGCGGCGAGACTGCCGACGCCGACGGGGCCGCCGCCGAACTTCTCGATGATGGTCCGTAACAGCCGGCGATCGACCTCGTCGAACCCCTGCTCGTCGACTTCCAGCATCTTGAGCGCGCGCGCCGCGACGTCGGTGGTGATGGTGCCATCGGCGCGGACCTGCGCGTAGTCGCGCACACGGCGCAACAGCCGGTTGGCGACCCGCGGCGTGCCGCGCGAGCGGCGCGCAATCTCCGTCGCCGCCGCCGCCTCGATCGGCACGCCGAGAATGCGGGCCGAGCGCACCACGATCTCGAGGATGTCTTCCTTTGTGTAAAAGTCGAGCCGGTGGACGATGCCGAAACGCGCGCGTAACGGAGACGTCAGCAGGCCGGTCCTCGTCGTCGCGCCGACCAGCGTGAAGCGTTGCAGCGGGACCTTCACCGATCGCGCGCTCGGGCCCTGGCCAATAATGATGTCGAGCTCGTAGTCCTCCATCGCCGGATAAAGAATCTCCTCGATAGCCGGGCTCATGCGGTGGATCTCGTCGATGAACAGCACCTCCCGCGCCTGGAGGTTCGAGAGCATGGCCGCGAGGTCGCCTGGCTTCTCGATCACGGGTCCGGCCGTCGGGCGGATCGGCACGCCGAGCTCGTGCGCGATGACTGCCGCCAGCGTCGTCTTGCCGAGGCCGGGCGGGCCGTAGAGCAGCACGTGGTCGAGCGCCTCGCCGCGGTGTTTCGCCGCGGCGATCGACACCTGGAGCTGCTCGCGGACGCGATCCTGCCCGATGTACTCATCGAGTGAGCGCGGTCGCAGTCCCGCCTCATACTGAACGTCGTCGTCGATCGGCGACGCGTTGACCAGCCGGTCGTCCGTCATGCCCGAGTCATCCCTCGCAGGATATCGCGCAAGACCTGTTCAAAGGACCCCTCGGGGGTTTTCTTGAGCGCCGCATCGACTGCTTTTTCAGCGACCTGCCCCTTGTATCCAAGGTTGGTCAGCGCCGACAACAGGTCGCTGCGCAAATCGTCCGCGGCGGCGGGCCCTTCGGCCTGGCCCGCGTCCGCCCCGGCGAGCGGCAGGCGATCCTTGAGCTCGAGACCGATACGCTCCGCCGTCTTCTTGCCGACACCCGGGATGCGCGTCAGGCGCGCGACGTCCTGTGTGCGGATGGCACGAACCAGCTCGCCGGGATCGATGCCCGACAGCACGGCCAGCGCCAGCTTCGGGCCGATGCCGCTGATCGAGATCAGGCGCTCGAACAGCTCCTGCTCCAGCGCCGACGCGAATCCGTAGAGGGCAATGACGTCCTCGCGGACGTGCGTGTGGATGCGCAGCGCGACGGCCGCGCCCGGTTCGCCGATGCCGTAAAAGGTGGAGAGCGGCACCAGCACGTCGTAGCCGACTCCGCCAACGTCCACGGTTAGGCGATTGGGCGCCTTCTCGGCGAGCGTACCCTTGAGGCGGGCGATCACGGGCGGTAGTCGCGCCAGCTGGTGAGTGCCCGAGCGCCTCCGCCAGGACTACGCCGCGCGGGCCCCGGAACCGCGGTGAGCGTCGCGGCGGCATCGGCGATCGCGCCGAACGCGCTGTTGACATGACAGATGGCCACCGCCAAGGCGTCGGCCGCGTCGTGCGGCGACGGGATGGCGTCGAGCCCGAGCAGCAGCTTGACCATCGCGCCCACCTGGGGTTTCTCGGCGCGGCCGAAACCGACGACGGCGCGCTTGATTTCGGCGGGTGAGTACTCGGCGACGACCATGCCGGCCTGCGACGCCGCGAGCAGTGCCACGCCGCGCGCGTGCCCCAGCTTCAGCGCGCTCCGCACGTTCTTGGCGTGGAACACGTTCTCGATGGCGACGCAGTCCGGGCGATGCTCCATGAGCAACGCCGCGAGGCCCGAGTGGATGAAGAGGAGACGCTCGGGAAACGTGCAGCGGGCAGGCGCGGCGAGGGTGCCGAAGGCGACCAGCCGGTGGCGGCGGCCGTCAGTCGCGACGCAGCCATACCCCGTTCGCTCGGAGCCGGGATCGATCCCGAAAATGATCACAACATGGTCCGGGTCGTCCGCGTGATCCGCGGCCTCACGCCAGCGAGGCCTCGATCTCCTTTTCCTCGATGTCGGCGTTCGTCCAGACCTTCTTGGTGTCCTCGTGCTCCTCGAGGACTTCCATCAGCTTCAACATCTGCTGCGCGGCCTTGCCCTCGAGGCGGATGTAATTCTTCGGCAGCAGCGCGATCTCGGCGGCGGCCGGCTCGATGCCGAGCCCCTTCACCGCGTCCAGCACCGGCTGATAGGTTTCGGGGGACGAGACGATCTCCCAGTTGTCGCCGTCGTCCCCCATGTCGTCGGCGCCCGCATCAATCGCGGCGGCGGGGAGCTCTTCCTCATCGGGACCGGGCTTGTCGTCGTCGCTGTCGCCCTTC
>JBKJRJ010000202.1:0-2594 GCA_046594705.1 Vicinamibacterales bacterium | reverse complement strand
TCACGGCACCCACATCGCCGGCCTGATCGGGAGTTCGGGATTGTTGTCCCTCTTCGAGTTCCAGGGCGTCGCGCCAGAGGTCCGGCTCGTCGGCCTGAAGGTCCTTGACCAAACCGGCGCGGGCAAGACCAGCGACGTGATCAACGCGATCGAGTTCGTGATCGCCAATCGCGCGCAGCTCGACGTGCAGATTATCAACCTGTCGCTCGGCCACCCGATCTACGCCCCCGCCGCCGACGACCCGTTGGTGCAGGCCGTGGAACAGGCCACCGCCGCGGGGCTGATCGTCGTGACCTCCGCCGGGAACTTCGGCCAGAAGCAGTCCGATGGCTCCGTCGGATACGCGGGCATCACGTCACCCGGTAACGCGCCTTCCGCGATTACCGTCGGCGCCGTGATGACCAATGACACCATCACCAGGGACGACGACAAAGTGGCGCCCTACAGCTCGCGCGGGCCGACGTGGTTCGACGCGTTCGTGAAACCGGACGTCGTGGCGCCAGGCCACCGGCTTCCCTCCGACGCCAACATTTCGTCCTATCTCTACGCGCAGCTCAGCAAGAACCGCGGCCAGAGCAAGACCGGTCAGCCTCTCCTGCTGCTGAGTGGGTCGAGCATGGCGGCCGGCGTCACCACCGGCGTGGTGGCCCTGATGGTCCAGGCCCACAACGACGGTCACCAGAGAACGCCTCCGCTCACGCCAAACCTGGTGAAGGCGGTACTGCAATTCAGCGCCATCGCGATCAACGGCGCTGATTACCTGACCCAGGGAGCCGGGCAAATCAACGCCGACGGCGCCATTCGTCTGAGCCAGGCGATCGACACCTCGAAGCCGCTCGGCTCGGTGTGGCTCAACACCCCGGCGCCGTTCTCGGCGATTGGCGGGGCGTCGTACACCTGGACGCAGCACATTCTCTACGGCAACCGCGCCCTCAAGGGGGTTAACCTCCTGTCCGCGCACAACATCGTCTGGGGCACCAACATCGTCTGGGGCACTGCCGCGTCGGAAGGGGACAACATCGTCTGGGGCACGGCGGTTGCCACGGAAGACGACAACATCGTCTGGGGTACCGCCGCCGGCGAGCAAGACAACATCGTCTGGGGCACCAATATCGTGTGGGGCACGCGCGTCATCGGCCAGCGCGTCGGCGGCACCAATGTGGTGTGGGGCGGCAACATCGTCTGGGGCACGAACATCGTGTGGGGCACGCTCGAGCACGACAATATCGTGTGGGGCACGATGACCGAGGCCGACAACATTGTCTGGGGCACCACCTTCGGCGGCGACGTCGTGTGGGGCAAGGTCGGCAGCGCCGGCATCGTGGTTGCCGCCGCCTCGCTGTTCGAACACGACAACATCGTGTGGGGAACCGGCGGCGGATTCTAAATCGCCGTCCGTGTTATTCTGATCGCACCGTCGTCGAAATCGTGACGGCGCCAAAAAAAGGCTCCAAGCGACCATCGCTCGATGACACGTCGGGCGGCCTTCTCCGAATCTGGTCGCGGCCGGGAGGTGCATGCATGGCAGACACTATCGGGGGCAGTCACTGAACTGCCCGCGTAAGTAGGGACGGCCGGCGGACACGCCGGCCGTTTTCTTGTACGCCGCCTAGCCGTCGCCCGGCGCTCGTTCGATCAGGTTGAGTGCCTGGCAGGCGGGTCACGGAGCCATACGATACTCGACCATTGCTCGAAATGATCACCCCACAGACTTCGGCCGGATCCCGGTCGTCTAACCGTCACGTGAAGACCCGCCTCGGGATCCTGTTTGCCGCTCTATGGGGATCCGCCCTCGCCGCGGTGCTCGGAGCCGAGCCCCAACGCCCGGACATCGCGGTGGCGGTCTCGCTGGAGCGGATTCGGGAGCAGTTGGAAACTGCGCCGACGCATCGGCTCGAGCCCGGCGTGCCGGTGCCGCTCTCGGTGCCGACATTCAAAACACGGGTGGAGCAGCGGGTGTTCGTGCCCACGCTGGAGGAACACCTGCGCCGGGAGTTCACGCTGAACCTGCTGCAGCGTCAATCGGCGGACTGGGCGTCCAGATGCTGCGGGTTGAACCTCGCCCAGTTGGCGAAGCACACCAGTGACGCGCTGCGAGAGCGCAAGACACGCAAGACGCGTGAGCAGATAGCGCGAGAACTTGCGGAACTGGACGCAGCGAGCAGGAACGCTGCCGCGCCGAAGTGAAGTCAGGTCAGGTCAACGACCCGCGACGTGCGGCGATTGCGGGGTCGCACGCCGCTGAGAGAACCCGAGCGCGAAGCGATCCTTAGGGCTCGGGTCGGAATAGGGTTGTCACCTTGGGCGTCGAGGCGCCCGCCCGGCAAGGCGCGAGGAGTGCGCATACCGGGCGTATGGTCAGCGACGAGCAACGCCGCCCGGCGGGATGCATCGGCGGCCAAGGAGGCAACTCTATTCGACCGGAGCCCTTAGCGCGACGCGACGAGTCGAAGTTCCCGCGAGCCCGCGGGTTCGATGGGAACAGTCTCGCGACCGGCGCCCGGTGTGCGGAGAGCGGCATCGACCGCCTTGGCGAGGTGCGGCGCCACGATCTGGACGAGCCGCCCGTGGTCGGCTGTAAAGCCGTCGGGCGC
>JBKJRJ010000051.1:0-12034 GCA_046594705.1 Vicinamibacterales bacterium | reverse complement strand
GCGAGCCGGTGGGCAGCGTGAAGGAAAACGTCGAACCCTTGCCGACCTCGGTTTCGAGCCACACGCTGCCACCGTGGCCTTCGACGATCTTGCGTACGATCGCGAGGCCGAGGCCGGTGCTCTTCTCGCCGCCGGTGCTCTTGACGCTGGTCCTGCCGAATGGCTTGAACAACTTGGGCAGATCCGACGCCGGAATGCCCTGGCCGTCGTCCTGCACGGCGACGGTCACGCTCCGGTCGGAGCAGGTCACGCGGACCTGCACGTAGCTGCCACCGTGGGAAAATTTGACGGCGTTGCCGATGAGATTATTCAGCACCTGTTCGATTTTGCCGGCGTCGAGCAGGACCAATCCCGGGACGTGAACCGAATCGAGCGCGACGCTGATCTTCTTTCGGCTGGCAATCACGCCGTTCAACGCCACGCTGCGAGCGACGAGCTGCGCGACGTCAGTCGGCTCGCGGTTCAGTTGCAACAGGCCTGACTCGATCGCCGTGACATCCAGCATGTCGGTGACCATCTCGAGCATGAACTCGCTGGTCTTCCTGATGACAGCGATGAACTGGCGCTGCTCACGGGACAGGACCCCCCAGGCCTCGGCCTCCAGGAACTCGCTGTAGCCCAGGATGACGCCGAGTGGACTGCGCAGATCGTGCGCGGCCATACCGAGGATGCGATTTTTCTGCTGATTCAATTTTTCCAGTTCGAGATTTTTCTTGAACATCTCCCGCTGGAGGTTCGCGAGTTCGTTGTTCAGGCGGGAGAGGTCGTCGTAGAGCTGGCTGTCGACATCGATCGCTCCGGGATGGACGGCCATGGAGATCACCGCGGCAGGGCCCTCCGCGGCCACGATGTAGAGGCGCCCGCTCTCTGCGCTCCCCGCGAAACGCATCAGCAGCCGCCGCCCCGCCACGCTGATCTCCAGGTCGCAGTCAAACGCGGCGTGCCGGTGGTGGAGCGTGGAAAGAAAGTCCCGCGCCGTTACGACCGAGGCGGGTTCCATCAACTGGAGGAGCGTGGTCCCGGGAGACACGGCCGTGAGCAGCTGCAGATCATCCCGCACCACGCGGAGAATCGTCCCGTCCGGGGCGCCGATGAAGGCGATGCCCTTGGCCATGCACGACGGACTCTATCGCACTTACGGCAGGCGTCCGGGACCAGCGCGCCGCATTTCCCCGCGCAAGTGGATACAATCGCGGCAGGGATTACACATCGCGCGCAGCGCGTGAAAAGGAGGCAGACATGTCGGTCGCCAAGGTTTCCGAAATCAGTGCCACGTCGACGAAGAGCTTCGAGGACGCCCTCCAGCAGGGGCTCACGCGCGCCGGGAAGACACTGCGCAACATCCGCGGCGCCTGGATCAAGGAACAGCACGTCCGCGTCACCGAGGGCAAGGTCGCCGAGTACCAGGTCAACATGATGGTGACCTTCGTGCTCGACGAATAGCCGGGCGGCTCAGTGCTGGCAGCTTCGACGACGGCGCCCGCGACGCGGACACCTTATTTCGCGCTCATGCTGGTCGGCCTCGGCGGACTGTTCGCCGGGGTCACCGGCCCGCTGCTCAGCACCTTCATCCCGCCCCTCGTGCGGGATGCGCTCGGCGAGCATCGCACCGCCATCGGCGGCGTGATGGCGATCGACAACGTGCTGCTGCTCCTGCTCGTGCCGTGGGCCGGCGCCGCGTCGGACCGCGCCCGCGCTCATGGCCGCGGCCGTCTGCCCATGGTGCTCGGGGGGTTGGTGCTGGCGGCTGCCGGCATGGCGCTGTTCCCATCGTCGGCGCAGTTCGGCCTCGCCGGGATCGTGCTGGCCCTCGTGCTGCTGTACTCAGGCATCAACATCCAGCGCTCCCCTTTTCAGGCGCTGGTGGCCGACCTGGTGGCGTCGCGGTATCGCTCGCTCGCCACGGGAGCCGTCACGTTTCAGATGTGCGTGGGTGCGATCGCCTTTTTGCTGCTGGGGCGAATGCTGGGGATGCAGTCGGCCTTCCTGGTTGCCGCCGGCGCGGTGCTGGGCATCGCCATCGCGTTTGGCGTCGGCCTGCGCGAACCGCCCCTGTCGGGCGCGTCAGCCGAAGCCAGCTGCCAATCCCTGTTCGACGCGGCGCGTTCGGCGCTGCGGGGCGCGATACCTGGCATGCGTGCGATCTTCATCGCATCGCTCCTGCTGCAGTTGACCTTCCAGACCTTCTCCACCTGGTATGCGCTGCACGGCACCGAGCGGTTCGGGATCCGGCCGGAGGACGTCACCATCGGCTTCATCGCCTGGGCGATCGGCGGCGTGATCGGCGCCCTTCCCGCCGGACTGGTCGGCGTGCGGATCGGCCGTCGCAACGCGATGCTGCTCGGATTCGGCATGATGGGCGTGTGCCTGCTGGCGCTCGATCGCGTCACCACTGCCTCGCAGACGACGCCATGGCTCGCGCTCGCCTCCGCCAGCTGGACGTTCCCCACCGTCAACGCCTACCCGCTGTTTGTCGAACCGATTCCACGGCGAAGCCGCGGCGTCCTCGCCGGCCTGTTCCTGCTGTGCATCGCACTCGGCGGCGCGATAGGTGATCCGCTGAACGGGATGGTGTTCGATCTCGCCGGCGGCTATCGCCCGCTCTTCCTGATGATGGCGGGCTACACCGCGCTGGCGTTCGTTGCGGTGCTGTTCGTACCGCGCGGAGCCGGCGAGGCGGACACCGGACCGGATTCGAGGTGGCCACCGCCATGACGCTGGCCCAGTTCAAGGCCACCCTCGATTCGGCAACTCCGCCCGCGGCCGTGGGCCCGGCGCTCACCGCACTCTGGCACGACGGACGAGGTGACTGGGACACCGCGCATCGCGTGGCGCAGGACGTCGACACGGCCGACGGCGCGTGGATTCACGCGTATCTCCACCGCAAGGAAGGTGACGCGTCGAACGCCGCCTACTGGTACCGTCGCGCCGGCCAGCCCGTGGCGGCCGGGCCGCTCGATGCCGAGTGGGAGGCAATCGCGGCCGCGCTGCTCCAGGGGGAGGCGTGAGCGACGGCCAGAGCAGTTGAGCGGCTCATTTGTATACTCGGCCGCCGCGCCGCATCACGGCGGACTCGAGCGGGTGACGATTGCACCGCTCGTCACGCCGACGAGGGCGTCGATCCAGCTCACCCTCCGCCGCTGACCGGCGCCCGCCCCGCGGGTGCAGCGGAATCGAGGCACTACTGCGATAATGCTGCCACGTGCACACCGCCGAGGCCGCATCGTCGGCGAAAGGGCTGCTGCTGGGGATGGTGATCACCCTCCTCGCGGTCGGCGCGGACTCGTATTACGTGACGCGGCAGATCGGCAAACTGCGAGTGCTGCAGACCGGGCTCGCCGATCGCAGTCGAAAAGACTCGCTCCAGCTGCTCCGCATCCAGAGCAACCTGAACTCCCTCGGGTTGGCCATGCGCGACATGCTCGACATGGAGGGGGGCACGGAGTATCCGCTCGCGGCGTGGGCCACGCCGCTCAACCGGATCCGGCGCGACCTGGCGGACGCGGTGCGGCTCGAGGAACAGCTGGCGGTCGGCAGCCGGACACCCGAGCAGCGGCAGTACCTGGCTGACTCGCTCGCGCAGTTCTGGGACGCCGCCGATCGGATCTTCGCGCTGGCCCGCGACGGGCAGGAGGCGGAGGCGCGCGCCCAGATCCGGTTATCGCTGCAGGCCCGGCAGGCGGCGCTCGGGACCGCCGTCGCGCGGCTGCTGGTCGAAAACAACGTCAGCGAGACGGAGACGGCGGCGCGGGTGCAGGGCATCTACACCCAGGTCGAGCGGCAGGTCTACGTTTTCCTGGCCGCGACCTTCGCGGCGATTGTCGTCACCAGCCTGTATCTGATCCGATCGAACCGCCGTCTCTTCGCGAAGCTGGGATCCCTCTCGGACGAGCGCCGCGACGTCGCGCAGCAGCTGATCACCGCGCGCGAATCCACCCTTCGCCATCTTGCCCGCGAACTGCACGACGAGTTCGGCCAGACCCTCACCGCGATGGGCGCCATGCTGGGGCGCGCCGAACGGCACGCGCCGGCCGCGTCGCCGATCAAGACCGAGTTGCGGGAAGTGGCGGAGGTGGCGCAGGGGCTGCTCGAGCAGGTGCGCGGCCTGTCGCAGGCGCTCCACCCGTCGCTGCTCGAGGCGATCGGGCTCGAAGGCACGGTGGACTGGTACCTCTCCACCTTCACGCGCCAGACCGGCGTCGCGGTCGCCTACCAGCGCACCGGCGCGATGCCTGCCGTGGATGTCACGATCGCGACCCACGTCTACCGCATCCTGCAGGAAGCGCTGACCAACGTGGCGCGCCATGCGACGGTCACCCAGGCCTGGGTGCGGCTCGGCGCATCGGCCGGAACGCTCGAGCTCGAGGTGGAGGATCACGGCGCCGGCCTCCCGGCGGCCGCGGCCACCGCCCGGCGGGGACTCGGACTGGTCACCATGCGCGAGCGCGCGGCGCTGGTCGGCGGCACCATCGACTTCGACCGGCCGCGCGACGGCGGCACCGTGGTTCGCGTGCGCGTCCCCCTCGACCGGGTTCAGAATGGAGAGCATCGTGCCAGGTAAAATCACCGTCCTCCTCGCCGACGATCACGGCCTCGTACGCCGCGGCTTCCGCCGGATGCTCGACGACGATCCTGCGATCGAGGTGATCGGCGAAGCCGGCGACGGCGAGGAAGTCGTCGCGCTGGCGGCCAGCCTCAGGCCGCACGTCATCGTGATGGACTGCGCCATGCCGAAGGCCAGCGGTCTCGAGGCGACGCGGCGCATCCTGGCGGAGGCGCCAGGCACCATCATCCTGATGCTCAGCATGCACTCCGAGCCGGCGCTGATGCGGCAGGCGATCGCGGCGGGAGCGCGCGGCTACATCCTGAAAAGTGCCATCGATCTCGACCTCGCGTCGGCGGTCAAGCGCGTCGCGGCCGGTGACACCGTCCTCGATCCCGCGCTCGACCGGGCGGCGTCGGTGCAGGGGGAGGCGCGGCACGGGCTCACCCTCAGGGAGCTCGAGGTGCTGCAGCTGATTTGCGATGGCCTGTCGAACCGCGAGATCGCGACGCGACTCGAGCTCAGCGTCAACACCATCTCGGTCCACCGGAACAACATCATGAACGCGCTGAACGTACACAAGGCCGCCGAGCTGGTGGTCTACGCCATGCGCCACGGCCTGGTGCGGCTGCCGTGAAGCGGCGCGATTTCCTGCAGCGCACCACCATGGCGGCGGTGGGCGCGGCGCTGCCGTTCGACGCATTCGGCGCACAGACGGCCGCGCCGCCGGGGTTCCGGCTGGTGGACGTCACCGCGGCAGCCGGTCTCGCCTTCCGGCACAACAGCGGCGCGTTCGGCGGCACCTTCCTCCCCGAGACGCTCGGATCGGGCTGCGCCTTCCTCGACTACGACGGGGACGGCTGGCAGGACATCCTGCTCGTCAACGGCATGGACTGGCCCGGACACCGGCGGCAGCGATCCACGTTGCGGCTCTATCGCAACAATCGCAACGGCACCTTCACCGACGTCACTCGCGCGGCCGGACTCGACGTCGAACTCTACGGCATGGGCGTCGCGGTCGGCGACTACGACAACGACGGCCACCCGGATCTCTTCATCACCTGCGTCGGTCAGAATCGGCTGTTCCGCAATACCGGCAAGGGCACCTTCACCGACGTCACCCAGGCCAGCGGGCTCGGCGGCCGCGCGTCGTTCAGCACGTCGGCGCTGTGGGTCGATTACGACCGGGACGGGTTTCTCGACCTGTTCGTCTGCAACTATGTGAAGTGGTCGGCGGCCCACGACGTGTTCTGCAGCCGCGACGGCAAGCAGAAGTCGTACTGCACACCCGAGGCGTACCACGGCGACACCTGCTGGCTCTTTCGCAATCGGCGGAACGGCACGTTCGAGGACGTCACGGCGACGAGCGGCGTGTTCGACCCGAGCTCCAAGTCGCTCGGTGTCGCGATGCTCGACGTCAACCAGGACGGCTGGCCGGATCTGTTCGTGGCCAACGACACGCAGCCCAACAAGCTGTACCGCAACCAGCGCAACGGCACGTTCACCGATGTCGCCGTGGAGAGCGGGCTGGCGTTCAGCGCCGACGGCGCCGCGCGCGCCGGCATGGGGACGGACGCCGCCGAGCTCGATCAGTCGGGGCGCCCGGCCGTCACGGTCACCAACTTCGACAACGAGATGATCGGTCTCTACCGGCCGCTTCAGCCCGGCGCCTACACCGACGTCGCGATCCAGGCCGGCGTGGGCGGCGCGTCGCGCGACACGCTCGGGTTCGGCTGCGCCTTTGCCGATCTCGACCTCGACGGCGCTCTCGACCTGGTGGTGGCCAACGGGCACATCGACGACACCGTCCGGCGCATCCGCGGGCGGGTCGGCTACGCGCAGGCGCCCCACCTCTTCCTCAATAAGGGTGACGCCACCTTCAGGGACGTGGCGTCCTCCAGTCCGGATTTCGCCCGGCCCAAAGTCGGGCGCGGTCTGGCGGTCGGCGACTTCGACCGCGACGGCGACCTCGACGTCCTGATCACCACCAACAACGGGCCCGCCTTTCTCTTCCGCAACGACCAGACCGCCGGCCATCGCAGCCTTCGGCTCCGCCTCACCGGCACCGCCTCGAACCGTGACGGCATCGGCGCCACGGTCCGGATCGTCCACGGCGGCACCTCGCAGGCGCGAACCGTGAAGAGCGGATCGAGCTACCTGTCCCAGTCGGAACTGCCGGTCACCTTCGGCGTCGGCCGCCGCGACCGTGTGGATCGCGTGGTGGTGTCGTGGCCAAGCGGCCGAACCGAAGAGTTCGCCAACGTCGCCACCGGGCGGGCCTACGAGTCCGTGGAAGGCAAGGGGTTGTCGCCGGCGGCGCCGGCGCGCTAGTATGCGCCCACGATGCGTGCGCAATCCCGGCAGTCGAGCGCGCTCGCGTGGGTCGTCTCCCTGGCCGCGCTGGCCGGCGCGCTGACGCCGGCCGGAGCCGCCGCGCCAGCGGCAGGTCCCACGTTGCCGACGCTCACGACGGTCGCCGCCATCCGCGCACTCTCCCAGGACGAGGCCGCCAGGGGCTACCCCGTCGCGGTGCGCGCCACGGTCACGCACGTGGACGAGAGCGCGCACGTGTCGCTCATCATTCACGACGGCGTGCTCGGCCAGTTCGTGGTGCCGCCCGCCAACCCCGCCTCGGTGCCGCTCTGGCGGGAGCTCCGGCGCGGCGACCTCGTCGACATCGAAGGCCTGACCGAGCGGGGCGGCTTCGCCCCGAACATTCATCCCACCGCCGTGCGGCGGCTCGGCACCGCCCCGATGCCGCGCGCCAGGCAGATTCCGTTTGCCGCGATGCTCACCGGGCGCCACGACTGCGAGTACGTCGAGATCGAAGGCGTCATCCAGCGCATGTGGCTGCCCTCCGATCCCAAGGTCCGGACCCTGTTCGCCGACGTCGCCTACGAGGATGGCGTGGTGCGCGCCACCTTCTGGGACTTCAAGGACGGGGATCCCGCCCGACTGGTGGACTCGCGCGTGCGGCTGCGCGGCAACATCGGCACGCTGTTCGGCTCGACCGCGCAGCTGCGCGGCGTCTCGCTGTTTGTCGGCCGCACCGCCGATGTCGGCGTCCTCGAGCCGCCGCCCGATCCGTTCGGCCTGCCGGCGCGCTCGGTGCGCAGCCTCTATAACTACTCGCCCGCCGGCGAGGTCAACCGCCGCATCCGCGTGCGCGGCATCGTCACCGGTTACCGCCGCGGCCGGCCCGTCGATCTGCGGGATTTCACCAGCACCGCCCCATTCCGCCACCAGCGCAGCGTGGTGTATGTGGACGATGGGACGGGGGGCGCCAGGGTGGAGGCCGAGCAGGTCCCGGACCTCCGGGTCGGCTCGATCGTCGATGTGGCCGGTTTTCCAGCCGTCACCCCGGGCAAGCCCATCCTGACGAACGCGCTCGTCACCGTGACGGGCCAGGGCATCCAGCCGGCGGCGGTGCGGCTGGCCGGCGCGAGCGTGCTGACGCCCGACAACGACGCCACGCTGGTCCGGATGGAGGCGCAGTTACTGAGCGTGCTGGCCAACCCCGCCGACCGCACGTTCGTGCTCCGGGTGGGCGAGACCGTGTTCGAGGCGGAACTGGACGGCACCGAGATGGCGAGGCTGGACCGCATCCGGCCCGGCAGCCTCGTCGCCGTGACGGGGGTCTACTCCTATCAATCCGGCCCGGCGCCATCCTTCCGGCTGCTGTTGCGATCGGCCGAGGATGTGGTCCTGCTGTCCGCGGCGCCGTGGTGGACGCTGCGGCACACGGGAGTGATGGTCGCCATCCTGAGCCTGGGGGCCTGGGGGGTGGTCATCTGGGCGCGTACGAGCGGCCGGCGGAAGCGCCAGCAGTACCAGGCGGTGCTGACCGAGCGGACGCGCGTGGGGCGCGAGCTGCACGACACCCTGGAGCAGGGGCTCTCGGGCATCGCGCTCCAGCTCGAGGCGGTCGCCGCGACGCTGCGAACCTCCCCGGTGCGGGCGCAGCAGTCGCTCGACGTGGCGCGGCAGATGCTGCGCTACAGTCTCGAGGAGACCAGGCGTTCGGTGCTCGACCTGCGGTCGCAGGCGCTCGAAAGCCGCGACCTCCCGGGCGCGCTCACGGAACTCGCGAGACAGATGACCGAGGGCATGGCGGTGGCGGCGCACGTGCGCGTCGAAGGGGCGAGGGCCCGCCTGGACGCGTCGCACGAGCACCATCTGTTGCGGATCGGCCTCGAGGCGCTGACCAACGCGCTGAAGCACTCGGGCGCCGATCGCATCGACCTGGTGCTGCGGTTCGACGCGGACGGCGTGACGCTGGTGGTCCGCGACAACGGCCGCGGGATGGGAGAAGGGGCGCAGGACTTCCCCAGCCATCATTTCGGCTTGCAGGGCATCCGCGAGCGGGCCGACAAGATCGGGGGCGTGCTCTCGATCGACACCGCCAGCGACGCCGGGACCTCAGTGTCGGTCACGGTTCCCGCGCTTCGCCCCGCGCGCGGGGCCGGCGTCACGAGGGTCGCAAGCTGATGGCTGACAGCCTCAACGTCATGGTGGTCGACGACCACTACCTGGTGCGCATGGGTCTCGCGAGCATCATCGCGATCGAACCCGACATGGTGGTCTGCGCCGAGGCCTCCTCGGGTGAACAGGCACAGGCGATGTTCCGGGCGCACCGCCCCGACGTCACGCTGATGGATCAGCGGCTGCCGGGGATGAACGGCGCCGAAGCGATCCAGGCGATTCGCCAGGACTTTCCCGACGCGCGGTTCGTGATGCTGTCCACCTACGTGTGCGACGAGGAGATCTACGGGGCGCTCCAGGCCGGTGCGATGGCCTACCTGGTGAAGTCTGTCCAGCGCGAGGAGCTCCTCATCGCCATCCGGAAAGCGGCCGCCGGCCAGCGCCATATTCCCCCCGAAGTGGCGGCGCGCCTGGCCGACCGGGTGGCCGGCTCACGGCTGTCGGCGCGGGAAATCGAGGTGCTGCGGCTGCTGGTGAGCGGCCGGCGGAACCGGGAAATTGCGGGCGCCCTGCTGATTACCGAGGGCACGGTCAAGCTCCACGTGAGCAGCATCCTGGAGAAGCTGGGGGCGGACGACCGGACCGAGGCGGTGACGATGGCGTTGCAGCGCGGAATTGTCCAGCTGGAAGGCTGAAACCCGGCCGTGGCGTATATGTCTTTCGGCATATACAACTTACCGCCTATCGAGATATCTGCGTCACCCCCAATTTTCAGGATTGACGTGCGACCGGGAGCAGCGTAATCTGCGGCATCCGGTAATGCATTCAAGTTATGCGTTCCATGCCCGTCCAGGAGACTTCATGTTCCGACTTCGCTCCCTTTGTTCCCTTTGTGTAAGCACGGCCACCCGCTGCGCGCTCGCGGCCTTGGTGATGCTGGCGCTGCTCCCCGTGACGGCGCGGGGTCAGGGTTCAACGGCGACTATCCGCGGCACGGTACAGGACTCCAGCGGCGGCGTGCTGCCCGGAGCCACCGTGACGGTGACGAACACCGGCACCAAGGGTGCACAAACGGCCGTCAGCGATGAGCGCGGCCAGTATCTGTTTGCGGGCCTGTTTCCAGCCTCGTACGACCTGAAGGTCGAGCTCTCGGGGTTCAAGTCCTACGAGCGTAAGGGCGTGACGCTCAGCCCAAGCGACACGCGCGGGCTCGACGTGCGCCTCGAGGTCGGCCAGCAGAGCGAAACGGTCACCGTCACCGGCCAGCAGGAAGTGATTCAGACCGAGACAGGGGCGCGCGAAGGCGTCCTCAGCGCGAAGCAGATCGAGAACCTGTCGGTCATCGGCCGCAGCGCGCTCGAATTGATGCGCATCCTGCCGGGCGTCGTGACGGAGTTCAACCAGGGCGAGTCGGTCAGCTTCGGCGGCGGCGGCAACAACACGCAGGGCTACACCGTCAACGGCATCCGGTCGTCGGCGAACACCGTGACGCTCGACGGCGCCTCGCTGATCGACGTCGGCAGCAACAGCGGCGTCATCGTCAGCCTGAACAACGACATGGTCCAGGAGGTCAAAATCCAGAGCTCGAACTTCGCGGCGGAGCATGGCACCGGCGGCATGAACGTGGCTGGTGTCACCAAGGCCGGCAGCTCGAAGTTCCACGGCTCGGCCTACGACTACCTGCGCGACAGCCGGTTCGCCGCCAACGACCGCTCGAACAGCATTGCCGGTACGCCCAAGCCGAAGAGCAAATATCAGTATCCGGGCGGCAACATCGGCGGTCCGATCACGTTCGGCGACAGCTACACCAGGAACCGCGACAAGCTGTTTTTCTTCGCCGCGTTCGAAGTGCAGCGCCAGCAGGTCGATTCCGGATCGCGCTTCAATCGCACGTATACCGAGAAGATGCGCAACGGCGACTTCAGCGAGGTGCTGTCGGGCCGCGGCTCGAACCTGAACAGCCCCACCCAGCTGCGCATTCCGCAGGGCTACCCGAACGCGGGGCAGCCGGCGCCGAATAACGACATGCGCCCCTACATCACACCGATGGGCAAGTACCTGGCGAGCCTCTATCCGCTGCCGAACTACAACGACCCGAGCAACCTGTATAACTACGTCTACAGCCGTCTCGAGCCGACCAACCGCACCGATTTCAAGACGCGCGTCGACTGGAACGTCAGCAAGTCGACCAAGGCCTACGTCCGGGTCGCGCGTGAAGGTGAAAACGCCGAGAATCCGCGGGGTGTGTGGTGGGGCCCGTCCGACGTCGCGCTGCCCTCCCCCAACGTCGGCACGCACAGTGGCAAGTCGATTTCCGGCAACGTCGTCACCGTGCTGAGCCCGTCGATGACCAACGAGGCGCTGGTCAGCTACAGCCAGCTCAAGCTCGACAATCACTTCAAGGACACCTCGGCCATCCGGCAGGGCGCCGGCGGCATCACCTTCAACGGCATCTTCCCCGCGGGTACCACCAGCCCCTATCTGCCGACGGACATCATCCACGGCTGGGGCACCGGCAACGGCCAGGTCGGCAACCTGTGGGCCGCGGCGAACGACGTGTATGCGCACAACGACTCGCTGCAGTTCAGCGACAAGCTGACCAAGCTGATCGGCTCGCACGGCCTGAAGTTCGGCATCACCGCCGAGCGTGGCCAGAAGCAGCAGAACTTCCAGAACGTCGAGGCCGGCCAGCTGTGGTTCGGCAGCGACAACGGCACCGGCACGGGCAATTCGGCGGCCGACATGCTGGTCGGGAGGATTGGCTCGTTCAGTCAGGGCACGGCCGCGAAGGGCAACCCGGCGCCGGGCGAGCCGTTCGGTGAGTTCCGCTACTGGAACCTCGATGCGTTCGCTCAGGACAGCTGGAAGGTACGCTCGAACCTGACCGTCGAATACGGCGTGCGTTTCGGACGCTGGACCAACAACCAGGAGCTGGGTGGACTGGGCGGCTACTTCGACCCGAAGCTCTACGACAGCACCAAGGGTTCGTTCCTCGATCCCGGCACCTTCCAGCGGGTGAACGGCGTGTGCTACGTCTACACCAACTGCGCCAAAGCCGGGGTGCTGCCG
>JBKJRJ010000550.1:0-5817 GCA_046594705.1 Vicinamibacterales bacterium | reverse complement strand
GCCGTCCCGGAGCATATTCTCAACAAGCCCGGCCGGCTGACCGCCGCCGAGTTCGAGACGATGAAGCGTCATGCGCCGATCGGCGCGCAGATCCTGGCCTCCATCGAGTTTCCCTACCCCGTCGCCCCGGTCGTCCGGCACCACCACGAGAACTGGGACGGCACCGGCTATCCCGACGGCCTCAAGGGGGAGGAGATTCCCCTCGGCGCGCGCATCCTGTCGGTGGTGGACTGCTTCGACGCGCTCACCTCGGATCGGCCTTACCGGGGCCGCATGACCGCGCACCAGGCGCTGCAGATTATCCTGGCGCGCCGTGGCACTCAGTACGACCCGGCCATCGTCGACGCCTTCATCGCCTGTTACGAACGGATCATGCCGCCGCGCGACTCGGCCCCACGCCCCGCGCTGAGTGCCGTCGCGGCGCCCGCCCCGCTGGCGGACGAGGGACCGGCGCCGGCTGAGGGGGTCAGCGACGCCCTGCTCGCCCTGGCGAGCCTGTCGCGCGCGCTCGCCGGCGACGCGAAACTGTCGGACGTCGGCGCGCTGCTGTGGATGCTGCTGCGCCAGCTCGTGCCGGCCGACGCCATCGCGCTGTTCCTTCCCGACGAGCAGCACGACCACGTCGTCGTCCGCTACGCCGCGGGTGTGCATGCCGCGGACCTGCGCGGCGTGACGCGTCCCACCGCGATGGGGATTGCCGGGTGGGCGGCGGTCAACCGGCGATCGGTGCTGAATGCCGAGCCCTCGCTGGATCTCGGCTTTCGTGCCGAGGCGGCGCCGGCGCTTCGCTCGTGCCTCGTGACGCCGCTGGTCGACAGCGACGCGCTGGTGGCGGTGCTGGCGCTCTACTCGAAGACCGCCGGCGGCTTCACGGAGGATCATCTGCGGCTGCTCGAGGTGCTCGGGCCGCGCCTGGCGTCCGTACTGGTCGATGCCGCGATCGCCGACGAGGATAGCCAGCGCCATCCGGTGGCGCCGCCGCGGCCGTTGAAACTGGTGCAGAGCAGCTGACGCGCGTCCGGCGGAAGACGGGCACTGGCCTCCGATCGATGCCCACCAGGCGGTGGGTAACGAGTGCAATCGGAGTGTCTGGGTGCCCGGCTTCGGCCGGACGCCGCGTCGGTGACCCGGCGGTGATGACGGATTGGAGAACCCGGTGAAAGCGACCAACACGGCGGTGCTCGACGAGGGGATCCTGGCGATCAGCGGCTTATCGCGCGCGCTGGGCGGAGACGCCCGGCTCTCGGATGTCGGGTCGCTCCTCTGGGTGCTGCTGCGGCCGGTCGTGCCGTGCGACACGGTGGCGCTCTTTGTGCCCGATGCCGCCGGCGATCAGGTAGTGGTGCGCTACGCCGCGGGAACGCACGCCAGGGCGCTCGACGGCTTTGCCCGACCGATGTCGGCGGGAGTCGCCGGCTGGGTCGCGGCCAATCGCCGCCCGATCCTGAACGCCGAGCCGGTCCTTGACCTCGGGCCCATCGCGTCGGTCACGCCGGCCCTCCGGTCGTCACTGGTGGTGCCACTGGTCGATGACCAGACGCTGGCGGCCGTGCTGGCGCTCTATTCGACGGACCTGCTGGCGTTCACCGAGGAGCACCTCGATATGCTCGACGCGCTCGGGCGCCGCCTGGCGCGGATGCTCGGCCACGGGCCCGCGGACCACGAGGGGCGGGCAGCGCCGCTGCGGCTGGTCAAAGGCTGAAGTTCTCAGTTTACCAACCTGCCGTCGTGCGCACCGTCTCCCACCAGCGGCGGAGCGTGGCCATTACGCCGGCGTCGGTGGTCTGGCCGGGACGTCCGTTCGGGGTGTTGGTGACGGTGTAGAGCTGCCCGCCGCGCATGAACAGTTTCTCGGCCTCCGCCTTGTTGAACGGGCGCGCGCCGCGGCGGCCGAACACCGCGAGCTGGTTGCCGGACTCGTCCACCGCGCGGTCGCGGTCGATGCCCTCTGAGATCGCCAGCGCCTCGTGCATCGGGTACTGCGCGATGCGCTTGGGCGTCGGGTGCGGGCTGAAGCCCAGGTAATTCGGGTTGTCGGACGGCGAGAAGAGCTGCACGACCTGCAGGCCGTTGTGGCCGTCGGCGAGATAGGCGTACTGGCTCGCGTTGGTCATGCCGATCTTGACGTCGTTGGTGTCGCTGATCTTGCCGCCGTCGTTGAACATCAACTCGAGCGTGGGCTGCTCGGGCTTCTCGATGTCGACGATGCCCAGGCCGTCGTGGCCGGCCGCGATGAACGCGTAGGTGCGTCCGAGATAGAGGTTGCGCGCGTCCTTGAACGGCACCACCGGTGCACGTGTGACCACCTTCGGTTTGTCGAGGGACGTGACGTCGAGCACCTTCAGGCCGTCCTTGTCCACGACGAACCCGTAGCGGAACTGAATCTGCACGCCGCGCGGATCGACCAGGCCGTCGGCCGCGCCGAGCGTCGCCACCACCTTGGGGTGGAACGGGTCCTCGAGCGCCACCACCACCAGGTGCTTCGGCGTGAGGATGTAGGCGTAAGTGCCGGCGATGGTGATCCGCCGCGCGCCGTCGAGGATGCCGTCGGGATTGAAGGTCGCCGCCCGTTCCAGGAAGTTGTTGGTCGGGTTGCCGTCGAGCAGCGTGCCCACTCCGATGATGTTCTTGCTCTTGGGGTCCTTGTTGCCGACTACGACGAGGCCTTCCTCGCGATCGGTGACGTAGAGGAACCCGTACATCAGGTGGATCTTCTGTTCTTCGTTCTCCGGGTGCTGCTTGCGCAGCGGATCCACGCCCAGGGTGGTCGGCGTCGCCACCGCGGTGGCGTACTTCGTGTTGACGTAGAGCTTCTGCCCCAGCGGTGAGACCGGCGCGGTGACGACCCGCTCGCTGAAGTCCTTGTTGTCGATGTTGCTGATGTCGTAGATGCGGAAGCCGCCCTCGCCGAGCGCGGCGTAGACGTACTCACCGCGCTGCTGGACGTCGAGGATCTCCTCACCCTTGCCGGCCGGGTGATGGTGCGCGTGCGGCAGCTTGAGGCCGCGCTTCTGGTGCTCCTCGAAGTCTTCCGGGTAGGCCAGGCCGTGCAGGTAGCTGCCGATGATGGCGGGCGGCTCGTCGCGTTCGGCGACGCCGACGCCTTCGAGCCCCCCTTTGCCGTCGGCCACCCAGATGTTGTGGCCCATGAAGTTCATGAAGTTGGTGCCCTGCAGGAGCACGTTGGCCATCCAGGCGTTGTTGTTGCCGTCGGCCGACACGTGGCAGTCGGTGCACTGCTTGGTTTCCTTGGCCCGGACGGTGTGCGGCACGAACGTGCTGAACGCCTGCCCGCTGAAGCCTTCGGCCGAGATCGTCTGCTGCATGTAGTAGTTCCAGGAGCGCGCCTGGTTCTGCGAGCTGACGAGGATCGCGCACGCCGAGCGGACCGGCGCGATGCGGTTCTTGGTGACCGTGCCGTCCTTGCCGAGGAAGAAGGAATCGTCGCGCAGGATCTGGAAGTTGTAGGCCGTCCAGTTCCGGGTCGTCAGCCCCTCGTTGTGGAGCATGGGCATCTTGCGGTTCCCCACCATCGAGAGGTGGCAGCCGAAGCAGGTCGGCGTCCACGAGGTGTGGCAGGTGTAGCAGGTCATCGAGCTGTTGGCGTGCGCGAGCTGGTCGGGCGCCGCCGCCGATCCCCACGCGCCGTTCTTCTGAATGGTCTTGGCGTAGCGTGACTGCTCGTTGTAGTGCGGTTGCCCGGGTGTGACGGTATCGACGGTCTGGACGATCTCCCACTTGAGATCGGGGTCCATCATCGAGCGCTGGTAGAGCCGATCGCCTTCCCAGGCGAAGCGGCGCTCGCGGAACGGCGTGCGGAGCGCCGCCAGGGCGGTGCCCCCTTGAGGCGCCGCCGGGCCACTGGTGATGAGCGTCGGGCGCTTGTCGATCGCGCCGTGGCAGTCGACGCAGTCGATCTCGACGGCATTGCGGGTCTCGCCGTAGAGCTTGCCGTTGCCGTGGTTATCCTGGCCGAAATGGCAATCGATGCACTGCATCCCCTTTTCAAGGTGGATGTCCTTCAAGTGCACGGCCTTGCCAAACCGTTCGGGGTCCTCGTGCGGGACGACCGTGTTGTCCTTGTCCAGCAGGTTGCCGCGGCGGTCGCGCTTGTAGACGGCGCGATAGACCCAGCCGTGGCCGTGGAAGTCGGCGAACTGGGTGTGCTCGAGCTTTTTGTTGAACTCCGGCGTGCCGACTTCGCCGAGGAACTTGGGGTCTCCCCAGTTGCCCTTGAGCGCCGACTGCTCGGGGTTGCGGCTGCGGATCTCCTGCTTCTCGTCTTCCGACCGCTGGTGCGCTTCGGCCGGATACATCTTCCCGCCGTCGGTCTCGTTCTCCCACCACGTGTAGCCGTAGTAGGTCGTCACCATGTTGGTGCCGGGATGCATGTGGCACGTCATGCACTGGCTCGACGGGATCGATCGCGTGAACGTGTGCTTGATGGGGTGGCCGGGCTCGACCCGTTTCGGATCGATGGTCGGATCGACGGTCTGGGTCCGGCCGTCGTTGCCAAACTGCGCGTACTGCGCCGCGTGAGCGGGCGAGCGGTCGTTGGCGTAGATGACGTGGCAGCTGGTGCAGCCGCTGTTCCTGTAGTCGCCCGGCTGATCGTTGGTGCCGGGAAACGACAGCAACGGATCCAGCAGGCGCGTCTTCTGCAGCCCGAGGAAGACGGGATCGGTGCGCAGGCCGGTGCCGAAGCCGCGATCGCTCAGCTTGATGTCGGGCCGTCCCGGCTCTTCCCCCTTCGTCGGGTTGCCGACTTCCGCCTTTCTGACGCCGCCGCGCTCGAAGGCGCGCAGCACGTTGCCGGGCTGCGTCACTTCCCAGCGGGGCAGCGGTTCGAGGTAGGGCAGCCAGCCCTTGGTGCGGGTCTCTTCCGCGGTCGGCGCGGGGAACGCCTGGAGCCGCTGCGGGGTGCCGTCGGGGGCATAGCTCTCGCCGTAGCGGGCGTTCTTGAACGGCGTGCCGCCGTTGTTGTAGAGCGCCGCCTCCCAGAGCATGGCGCCGGTCGTCATCATGCTGGTGCGGACGTTGCGGACTTCCGCGGCGTGGCAGCTGCCGCAGGCCTGGTCGGCGACGCGCAGGTCGCCCGGGTTCACGAAGCGGATGTATTCCTGCGACTCCTGAAGCCACTGCGTATACGCGCGCTCGGGGTTGGCGGCCGTCTTCCACAAATCCGACACGCGCGGCTGCGGATGCGCTTTCCGCCTGGCGTCCTTGTAGGCTTTCGCGTCCATGTCGAGGCCGGCGGTTACCGCCACCTTCGGGTCGCCGCCGTGGCACGTCGCGCAGCCCAGCGTCACCGTGCCGGAGGGGTGCATGGTCGCCTCGTCGGTCTTGGTGTGACAGGTGATGCAGCCGGCGCTCGCGGCCCTGGCCTCGTCGGAGGTCTCCATGGCCGCCTTCACGGGGCTCACCCCCTGGTCGAGGGCATGGGCCGGCGGTGGCTGGGAGATGCCCGGCCTGCCGGTGGCGCCCGGTCTTACAGTAACGATCGGGGTCGGGGTCGGGCCTACGGGGGTGATGCCCGACCTGAAGGTCGGGCCCACGGGAGGAACACGGCCGCCGGACGGTGTGAATCCACTAGCCCCGACCGTCCACACCAAAGCGACCGTCCACGCCGTGGCGGCGAGGAGGATGACGCGCGTCCCGACCTGTTTTCGTGTGCTCATCTGATGCGTGTATGGCTAGAACTGCAGCCGGGCGTTCACGAATATCGAGAACAGAAAGCTGCGTTCGTAAATGTCCCTGAGACCTTGCCCGAGTTTCATGCTCTGGATCCCGCCGATGAGCACGATGTTGTCGCTGAGC
>JBKJRJ010000239.1:0-3909 GCA_046594705.1 Vicinamibacterales bacterium | reverse complement strand
GCGGGCGCGCTCGATGCCCTCGACCAGCACCTTGATGTTGCCGTCGGGCAGCTTCAGGCTCTGGACGATGTTGGCGACGCACCCCATCGTGTAGATGTCGTTCGGCTGCGGCTCGTCGATGGCGGCGTCGTGCTGGGCGGCGAGGAAGATCTTCTTGTCCTTGCCGAGCGCGTGCTCCAGCGCGCGGGTCGAGGACGGCCGTCCGATCACGAACGGCATCATCATGTGCGGGAATACGACGACGTCACGTAGAGGGACGATAGGGAGGGTCTCGTACAGTTCCATGTGTATTTCAGACTGCCGACTGCAGATTGCCGATTATTGATCGTCGAGTATCGAGTGAAGATTGGCGCCCGGCCACCGGCACCCAGCCAATCGACAGTCGCCAATCGTCAATTCGTCAATCGACAATCTGCAACCGCCAATCGCCACTGATTACCCCGCCTTCTCTATAAGCGAGATCGGTTTCTCTTTGTTGGTCACGACCTCGCGGGTGATGACGCACTCCCGGACCTTCTTCTGGCCGGGCAGCGTGTACATCAGGTCGAGCATCAGGTCCTCGATGATCATGCGCAGGCCGCGGGCGCCGATCTTGCGCGCCAGCGCCAGCTCCGCGATCGCCTCGAGCGAGTCGTCCGTGAACTTGAGCTTCACGTTCTCGTACTCGAACAGCTTCTGGTACTGACGCGTAATCGCGTTGCGAGGTTGCGTGAGAATCTGGACCAGCGCCGCCCGATCGAGCTCGTGCAGCGTGCCGACGACCGGGAGGCGGCCGACGAACTCCGGGATCAGGCCGTACTTGATCAGGTCTTCCGGCTCCACCTGTTCGAGGGTGGGACCGATGGCGCGGGTGGGCAGCGACTTGACGTCGGCGCGGAACCCGAGGGTCTTCTTGCCGGTGCGCCGCTCGATCTGCTTCTCGAGGCCGACAAAGGCGCCGCCGCAGATGAACAGGATGTTGGTGGTGTCGACCTGGAAGAACTCCTGGTGCGGGTGCTTGCGGCCCCCCTGCGGCGGCACGTTCGCGACCGTGCCTTCCAGGATCTTCAGCAGCGCCTGCTGGACGCCTTCACCCGACACGTCGCGCGTGATCGAGGGGTTCTCGTCCTTGCGGCAGATCTTGTCGACTTCGTCGATGTAGATGATGCCCTGCTGGCACTTCTCGATGTCGCCGCCGGCCGCCTGCAGCAGCTTGAGGATGATGTTCTCGACGTCCTCGCCGACGTAGCCGGCCTCGGTCAGCGTCGTCGCGTCGACGATCGTGAAGGGGACGGAGAGCAGCTTGGCGAGCGTCTGCGCGAGCAGCGTCTTGCCGGTGCCGGTCGGGCCGATCAGCAGGATGTTCGACTTGCTGAGCTCGATCTCGTTGCGGCTGCGCGACTGCTTCTGGATCTCGATCCGCTTGTAGTGGTTGTAGACCGCGACCGCGAGCTTCTTCTTGGTCTGTTCCTGGCCGATGACGTACTCGTCCAGGAACTTCTTGATCTCCTGGGGCACCGGCAGGGAGGTGCGGGCGCCGCCGCGGGATTCGAAGCGGTTGTCGTCCGCGATGATGTCGTTGCAGACTTCCACGCACTCGTCGCAGATGAACACGGTCGGACCCGCGATCAGTTTGCGAACGTCGTTCTGATCCTTGTTACAGAACGAGCAGCGGAGAATCTCGCCTTCGCCGGTTTTCTTTACCATGGGCTTCTGGCTTGAGGCTTTAAGCTTTGGGCTTCAGGCTTGAGGATTTGGGCAGGTTCTTCCGAAAGCCCAAAGCCTAAGGCCCACAACCCGTTACGCACGCTTACGGATGACGTCGTCAATAATACCGTATTCCTTCCCCGCATCGGCCCCCATGATGTAGTCCCGTTCGGTGTCATCCTGAATCCGCTTCAGGGGCTGGCCGGTATGGTTGGCGAGGATCTGATTCAGCCGCTCGCGCGTCCGCAGCAGTTCCCGCGCGTGGATGTCGATATCGGTGGTCTGGCCCCCCAGCCCCTGCACCCACGGCTGGTGGATCAGGATGCGCGAATTGGGCAGGGAAAACCGCTTGCCCTTGGCCCCCGCCGCCAGCAGCACCGCCGCGACCGAGGCCGCCTGCCCGATGCAGTAGGTCTGCACGTCCGGCTTGATGAACTGCATCGTGTCGTAAATCGCCATGCCGGCCGTCACCACGCCCCCCGGACTGTTGATGTAGAGCAGGATGTCGCGATCCGGGTCCTCCGCCTCGAGGAACAGCATCTGCGCGATGATCAGGTTGGCGATGCCGTCGTCGATCGGCGTGCCGAGGAACACGATGCTGTCCTTGAGCAGGCGCGAAAAAATGTCGTAGGCGCGCTCCCCGCGGTTCGTCTGTTCGACGACCATGGGAATCAGTTGCGAGTGAACAGAAGAATGAACCATGCGCAATGCATCCGCCGGAATTAGATACGACTAGCTGTGTGGGGAGCTGGGGACAGGATCGTCGTTACGTTTGTGCAATTGTAGCACGCGACAGCAGGAAATCAATCGCCCGCTCGCGCCGCAATCCTGAATACAAACGCCCGATCCCCCCCTCTTTCTCCAGCTTCGCCCGCACGGCCGCCGGTGTCCGGCTCGTGCGCGCGGCATACTTCCCGATCTCCGCCTCGATCTCGTCGCGCGTGATGGTGACCGCCTCGCGCCGCGCCACCTCGTCCAGGACCAGCGCGCCGCGCACCGCTTCGGCCGCCGCGTCGCGCTGCTTCTCCCGGAAGTCCTCCCAGTTGATGTTCGTCTTCATCGGGTCGATCTGCTGATCGATCAGCCGCCGCACGAACTCCTCGACCCGCCGGTCGATCTCCCGCTCCAGCAGCACCTGAGGCACCTCGAAGGTGACGCGCGTCGCCAGCTGCTTCATCAGGTCGGCGCGCAGTTCGCGGTCGGCTTCGTGCGTCGCCTCGTGCGCCAGGTCTTCGCGGATGCGCGCCTTGAGCGCGTCGAGCGACGCGAAATCCCCCAGGTCCTTGGCAAACTCGTCGTCCAGCTCCGGCACGAGTCGCGTCCGGATCGCCTTGATGGTGACGTCGTAGCTCACCGTGCTTCCCGCCAGCTCCGTGATCGCGTAGTCGGCCGGGTAGTGCACATCGAACGTCTTCTGTGCCCCCGCGGCCAGCCCCGTCAGCTCCTCGTCGAATCCCGGCGGGTTCGCCGAGGCGCCGATGTCCACCGTGACGTTCTGGTGGTTGTCGGATTTCGGCCCGTGATCGTGGCCCGCATGATCGAGGGCGTGCCCTTCGTGATCCACCGTGTCCAGGTCCCCGCGCTCCGGCTTGTCCGCGGCTTCGTTTCCCAGGTGATCCGCGTGTTCCGCCGCCGGTTTCCGCGACTGGTCCGCGGATTCCGCGTGTTCCGCCGCCGTCGTCCGCACCAGGTCCATCAGCACCGAGTCGCCGCTCTGCACGCCGCGGCCGTCGACCGGCTCGTAGCGCGCGCCGCGCTCGCGCAGGCCCGCCAGCGCCTGTTCCACCGCCGCGTCGTCCACCGTCATCCCGCCGCGCGTGAGGTGAATGGTGGCGTAGTCACCCGGATCGATCGGCGGCACCGTGTCGAAGCTGGCCGTGAACTTGAGCGGCTGCCCCTCCTCGACGACGACGTCCTTGATGTCGGGCGTGTCGACCGGTTCGACCCCCCGCTCGCGCAGCGCCTCGTCGACGGCCCTCGGGATCAGCCCGTGCGCCACGTCGTGTAGGATCTGGTCGCGAAACCGCTGGCGCACGACTTTCGCCGGCACCTTGCCGGGCCGGAAGCCCGGAATGCGCGCCGCCTTGCCGTAATCGCGCGCAATCTTGTCGATCTCCGCATCAACCGTCGTGCTCGGAATTTCCACGACCAGGTTTTTGCGCGTGTCGTTGACGTCGATGAACTCGGTCTTCATTCAGAAGTATCGGAACTTTCGGAGCGGGG
>JBKJRJ010000408.1:0-4250 GCA_046594705.1 Vicinamibacterales bacterium | reverse complement strand
GTCGGGCTCGTCGCCCTGCCGCTCGCCATGGCCTTCGCCATCGCCTCCGGCTTGAAGCCCGAGCAGGGCATCTACTGCGCCATCGTCACCGGGTTCCTCGTCTCGGCGCTGGGCGGCTCGAAGTACCAGGTCGGCGGCCCGACCGGGGCCTTCGTCGTCGTGGTGGCCGGGATTGTGACGACCTATGGCCTCGATGGCCTGTACACCGTCACCATGATGGCGGGCGTGCTCCTGCTCATCCTGGGCCTGACGCGCATGGGCGATGCGGTCAAGTATCTGCCCCGGCCCGTCGTGATTGGCTTCACCAACGGCATAGCGGTGTTGATTGCGAGCACACAGCTGCGGGATTTCTTCGGCATCCAGCTGGCGGCGGTGCCGGCGGAGTTCGTGCCGCGCATGGCGGCCCTGGCGGGCCAGGCCGGGACCTGGTCGCCGGTGGCGGTGACCTTCGGCGCGACGGCGCTGGGGCTCATGATTGTGCTGCGCCGCGTCACGCCGCGGGTGCCGGGTGCCATCGTCGCGCTGGTGGGCGGCACCGCCGCGGCCATGCTGGTGTCGGTGGGGGTCGATACCGTCGGAGCGCGGTTTGGCGGGATCCCCGCGGGACTGCCACGGTTCGCCATTCCCCATTTCCGTCCCGAGCTGATTCCCTCGCTCGTGCGCCCGGCCATCACCGTCGCGCTGCTGGGGGCGATCGAGTCCCTGCTCTCCGCGGTCGTGGCCGATCGCATGGGACGCGACCGTCACAATCCGAACGTGGAGTTGATTGCGCAGGGGGTGGCGAACATCGTCTCACCATTGGTCGGCGGCCTGCCGGCGACCGGCGCCATCGCGCGGACGGCCACCAATATTCGCGCCGGCGCGCGAACGCCCGTCGCGGGCATGGTCCACGCGCTGACCCTCCTCGTCGTCCTGCTCGTCGCGGCGCCGCTGGCCCGCTTCATCCCGATGCCGGTGCTCGCGGCCATCCTGCTGATGGTGGCGTGGAACATGGGCGAGTGGCACGAGATCCCCAAGGTCCTGCGGCTGACCAAGACGGACGTCGCCGTGTGGCTTGTGACCTTCGCGCTGACCGTGTTCGCGGATCTGACGCTCGCGGTGGAAGTCGGGATGGTGCTGGCCGCACTGACCTTCATCCGCCGGGTGGCGGTCACGACCGACATCGCGCTGGTGACGCCGGACTTCGTCGAGGACGGACGCGTGCACATCCTGCAGGACAAGCCGATTCCCGGCTACGTGACGATCTTCAAGATCCGCGGACCGTTCCTGTTCGGCGCCGCCGACAAGCTGACCGCGATCACGCAGCGCATCGATGAGCTGCCGCCGATCGTGATCCTGCGCCTGCGCCAGATGACCGCTATCGATGGCACCGGCTTACGCGCCTTCGAGGACCTCGCCGCCCAGTTGCGGGAGTCCGGACGGACGCTGATTCTGTGCGGCGCCCGCGAGCAACCCGGCGCGGTGATGCGGCAGGCGCAGTTCCACGACCACATCGGCGAGGACAACCTGTGCCCGCACATCGCGTCGGCGCTCGCGCGGGCCGTCGAGCTTCATGCCGCCCTCGTCCCCCGCCGCCCCCCTGCCGGCTAGCGAATCCGGGGGCCGGCCCTGTATGATCGAGCGATGCCGAAGCTGACCGTCGAAGGATATGCGGCCGTGGACGTCGAGGCCGGAACACGTCTCGTGCTGGCGATTGAACAGGGCGCGCAGGTGGACGTCCTGCATGCGTGCGGAGGGAATGCGCGCTGTACCACCTGCCGGGTGGAGTTCATCGCCGGGGAGCCCGAGCGGATGACCGCCGCCGAGAAGCACGTCCTCGCCGCCCGCGGCGTGACCGGCGCGCGCTTATCGTGCCAGATCACCTGCGACCACGACATGACCGTGCGCGCGATCAGCCGGCTCGAAGGCAGCGGCCGCGCCGATCCCGGCCCCCCGCCGATGCCCACCATCCAGCCGCCGCCCGAGTGGGTGGACAAGTAACTACAGACCTCCCGCGTAGCGCGCGCGGATCGTCGGAATCAGGTACTCGCTGAACGCGCGATCGAAGTCGAAGCGCGGCTGAAAGCCCCAGTCACGGCGCGCGGCGGAGTCATCCACGTCGGCCGGCCAGGAATCCACGATCGCCTGCCGCTTGAGGTCCACCCGCCAGTCGATGGCGGCACCGGGAAACGCCTGCATCACGACGTTGCGGACCTCTTCCGCCGACGGATTGAACGCGCCGACGTTGTAGGCGGTCCGCCGCAGCCCGGCCCGCGGCGCGGCGGCGAGCGTCAACAGCGCCTCGACGCCATCCGGCATCGCCATGAACGGGATGCGGGTGTCGGGACGCACGAAGCACCCATACGCCTCCCCATTCGCCGCCGCGTGGATCATCTCCGGTGCGTAGTCGGAGGTGCCGCCCGAGGGCACGGTCTGCGCGGAAATCAGCCCCGGGAACCGCACGCAGCGAAAATCCACCCGGCCGCTCGCCGGGTCCGCCGCCAGCTGCTTGTAGTGGCGGGCGTAGTAGTCGCCCAGCAGCTCGCAATACAGCTTGTTGCACCCGTACATGGTCGAGGGGTGGAGGTAGTCGTCCTCCTTCACCTTGTCGGCGCGCGCCTTGGTGTCGAGATCCGGCAGGCCATACGCGGCGATTGACGAGGGATAGAGGAAGACCACCGGCCGGCCGTGGGACTCCGCCTCGTGCTGCGCGAACTCGAGCAGGTGGAGCGTGCCTTCGACGTTGACCTGGTGCGCCGCCACCGGCGTGAACTCGGACCGCGTCGAGAGGAGCGCCGCGAGGTGGAAGATCAGGTCCACCTCGAACTCCGCCATCAGGCGTTCGAGCAGCGGCAGATCGGTGATCGAGCCGGTGATCTCGCGATCGACCTTGCGCGCGATCCCCGGGTCGAGCCGCGAGACGTCGATGGTGACGATCCGGCGGTCGCCGCGCTCGGCGAGCCGATCGATCAGGCCGTGGCCGATTTCGCCGCCCGCGCCGGTGATGACGACGACAGGTTTTCGCATCAGAAGGGATACAGGCTGACGATCGACCAGCCGATGGCCAGCGCCGTGGCCACGAGGCAGACGGCGGCGCCGATGAAATGGTCCATCCGCTCGCGCTTGAGCGGGTCGAGCCAAAGGCTCGCCAGGTAGCCGCCCGCGAAGCCGCCCGCGTGCGCGAAATTATCGACCCCGGGCATGATCAGGCCGAACAGGAACAGCGGGATGGCAAAGCGCATCGCCTCGGCACGAATATGGCTGCTGCCGCCGCGATTGCCGTAATGCACCAGCGCGCCGAGCAGCCCGAAAATCGGTGCCGAGGCGCCGATGGTGAACTGAGCGCCGCGCAGCAGCGGCATCGGGGGCAGGTACTGCCCCGCCGCCGAACTGAGAAGAAAGCCGGCGGCGCCGGCGATCGTGTAGATGATGATCATGCGGCCGGCGCCGAACAGGTCGCCCACCGCCGGACCGAGTTGCCGGATCCACATGATGTTGAAGATGATGTGGAGCGCGCCGCCATGCAGCCAGCCGGCGCTCAGGATCGTCCACCAGCGGTCGTAGAGGAACACCGGCACGGCGCCGCTGGCGCCGAACAGGAACAGCGATTGGGTCCCCGGGCCGAGCATCGAGAACAGCGACCCGCCCATGATGCTCTCGCCCCGTATCAGCGACACCAGCAGGGTGGCGGTGTAGAGCAATGCGCTGCCGTAAATCACCAGCGACACGAACCCCAGGTCGTTGCCGAAGCGGCGCAGCACGGGCCCAAAGCCCCACAACCCCGGATTGCGGCGGCCGCAGGTGTAGCAGGTGTCGTCGTTCACCCCGACGAGCGAGCCGCACGACGCGCACACCACGGAGCCGGTTCTCTGACGAAACATGCGGCCCCAAGTCTATCGGATCTGGTAATTGAGTAATCTGGTGACCGGGCACTCCCACAACCAATGAAGGTCCTCGTCACGGGCGGAACGGGATATCTGGGCTCGGCCATCGTGCGCGCGCTGGAGCGGGCGGGGCACCAGCCCATCGCGTTCTCTCGTCACGCCTCCCGCGCCAGTGTCGCGGGGCGGGCGATCGACGGCGACATCCGTGACACGCGCGCGGTGACCGCTGCCGCCGCGGGCGTTGACGCGATCTGACATGCGGCGGCGCTGGTGGCGCTTTGGCGGCGCGACCCGTCGGAGTTCGACGCCGTCAACGTCGGCGGCTTGCAATCGGCCCTGTCGGCGACGCGCGAGCATGGCGTGTCCCGCCTCGTCTATACCTCGTCC
>JBKJRJ010000183.1:0-9870 GCA_046594705.1 Vicinamibacterales bacterium | reverse complement strand
CGCCCAACCATCTGGTGACCTGCTTGACCGACGGCCATCCGGGCGTCTCGGGCGGCGGCGTGCTGAACGGCGACGGGCAGCTGGTGGGTATCCCGATCGGCCGGATGCAGGGGGATTTCCGCTTCTCGTTCATTCTGCCGATGCGCGCCGAGATGTTCCGCAAGGTCAGCTTCCTGAATTAGGCGTTAGGCTTCGGGCCGCCTCGGCATTCGGCATCGGCCGTTCGTCATGTCTTCCGGCGCCATTCCGCCAGCCGGCGGCGAATGTCGGCCTCGAATCCTCGATCCGTCGGCCGGTAGAACCGGCGATCCTTGTGCGCCGGGGGTAGGCAGTGCATGTCGGGGGCGACGCCGGCCGCCTCGTCGTGGGCGTACTTGTAGTCCTTCCCGTAGTCCAGCGATTGCATCAGCTTCGTCGGGGCGTTCCGCAGGTGCAGCGGTACCGGTTCCGCGATCTCCTGCGCCGCCGCGGCGGCAGCCTCGTTGTAGGCGGCGTAGACGGCGTTGCTCTTCGGGGCGGTCGCGAGATACACCGCGGCCTGCGCGAGGGCCGTGTTGCCTTCGGGCATCCCCATGAAGTGGACGGCGTCCTTCGCCGCGACCGTGATCGCCAGCGCCTGGGGATCGGCGAGGCCGACATCCTCCGATGCGAAGCGCACCAGGCGGCGGGCGATGTAGAGCGCGTCCTCGCCCGACTCCACCATGCGCGCCAGCCAGTAGATCGCCGCGTCGGGATCGCTGTTGCGCATCGACTTGTGCAGCGCGGAGATCAGGTTGTAGTGCTCCTCGCCGGTCTTGTCGTAGAGCAGGGCGCGGTTCTGGGCGAGGTCGGCCACCAGGGCCAGGTCGATCGGCCGGCCGCCGCCCGCGGCGCTCGCGGCCATTTCCAGCATGTTGAGCGCGATGCGGGCGTCGCCGTTCGCATAGCGCCCGATCCCGGCCAGTGCTTCGTCCGGAGCCGTGTGGCCAAGCCTGCCCAAGCCGCGTTCCGGATCCTCGAGCGCCCGCCGCAGGATGGTGGCCACCGCCGCGATGGTGAGCGGCTTGAGCACGTACACCTTGGATCGTGAAAGCAGCGCCGAATTCACCTCGAAGGACGGGTTTTCCGTGGTGGCGCCGATGAGGACGATGTCGCCCGATTCGACGCGGGGGAGAAAGGCGTCCTGCTGCGCCTTGTTGAAGCGGTGGATCTCGTCGATGAACAGGATGGTGCGGCCGCCCGAGCGTCGGCGCGCCTGTTCAGCGTCCGCCATCACCTCCCGAATCTCCTTGATGCCGGACATCACCGCGCTGAACGCGATGAAGTGCGCGCGCGTCGCCCGGGCGATGACCCGGGCCAGCGTCGTCTTGCCGGTGCCCGGTGGGCCCCACAGGATGATCGATCGCAGCCGGTCGTGCTCGATCGCGGCGCGGAGCGGACGGCCGGGTGCGAGCAGGGCCTCCTGACCGATGATGTCGTCGAGGGCCCTGGGGCGCATCCGCTCGGCCAGTGGCGCGTTCGGATCGACGGTGTCGGCGTCCGGCGGCCGCGGCGGCTCGTCGTCGAAGAGGTCCATCACGGCCGCCCCGCGCGGGCGCGCTGGCGCGTCGCCTCGTAGAGGATCAGCGCCGCTGCGATGGCGACGTTGAGCGATTCCACGGGCGCCTGCATCGGAATGGTCACCGTTTCCTGCACCGCCGCCATCGTCGTGTGCGGCACACCCGCGCCCTCGCCCCCGAGCACGATGGCGGTGGGCTCGCGGAGGTCGAGGTCGGGGAGCGGGGTTCCGCCGCGCGGCACGGCGGCCACCAGGCGGACCCCGAGCTCCTGCGCCGACGCGACGACGTCGGGGAGGGACCCCCGCGCCGCGATCGGCAGGCGGAAGGTGCCGCCCATGGCGCCGCGCAGCGCCTTCCAGCTGAACGGATTGGCCGACCCTTCAATCGCCACGACCCCGGAGGCGCCAAACGCGGCGGCGGCGCGGATGATCGCGCCGACGTTGCCGGGATCCTGAAGGCCTGCCAGCACCAGTACGAGCGGCAGGTCCGTGACGGTGGCCATCACGACCCGAACCTCCGTGGCGCGGGCGCGCGCGATCGCCACGACCCCTGAAGGGTGCTGCACCGGACTCATCGCGGCCAGCACCTGGTCGCTGACGGCGACGACGCGGCCGCCGCGCTGCTCCAGGGCCCGGGCGAGCCGGGCGGTGCCGGAGAGCACGTTATCCAGCTGCCGATCCGAGAAGGCGGCGATCTCCACGGGGATGTCGCAGGCGAGGGCCTCCTGCAGGAGGTGCTCGCCATCGAGGAGCACATCCGCCGAGTGGCCGGCCGCCGCGGGCGCCGCCGACGCGCGCGCGAGATCGCGGAAGCGCTTCACGACGGCGTTCTGGCGGCTGCTGATCCGTTCCATCTCCGCCTATTATTAGTTATTCTTCTCTGCTAACATGCCCGACGTGAAGGCCCGGCTCCTGAAAAAATTCGAGGACGAAATCCAGCAACTGGACAAGGAGTTGAAGACCGAGCTCCCGCGGGAGATCAAGCGCGCGCGGGAGCTGGGCGATCTGCGGGAGAACGCCGAGTACCAGGCGGCGAAAGAGCGGCAGCGGCTGGTCGAGTCGCGGATCAGCATGCTGCAGATGCGGGTCAGCCAGATTCAGCTGATGAACCTCGAGAAGATTCCTCACGACAAGGTCGGATTCGGCTCGACCGTCACGCTCAAGGACGAGTCCGGCCAGCATATCGTCTACCAGCTGGTGATGCCGGAAGACGCCAACGTCGAGGACGGGATGATCTCGACCGCGTCCCCGATTGGGCGTGCGCTGCTCAATAAGGAAGCAGGGGACGATATCCTCGTCACGCGCCCCGACGGCAGCGAGCGCCGTTTCGAGCTGCTCAAGCTCACGACCATCCACGACGCCTAGCCGCACGGCCATCCGTGTGATTACTTCAGATTCGCCGGACCGCCCGTATTCGACCAGGCTGCGCACCGCGCTGGTGCTGACCGGGACCGGCACCGCCGGGGCCTACCACGCGGGCGTGCTGCGCGCGCTGCACGAGGCCGGCGTCCGCATCGATCTCGTGGCCGGACGCGGCATTGGCGCGGTGGGCGCCATGTTCGCCGCCGTCGACGGCGGCCAGCGGCTGTGGGATCGCGACGGCCTGTGGAAGCACCCGGCGATCGGACGAGCCTACCGCTGGCGCGGGCCGCTGCGGATCGCCGGCTGGTCGCTGGTGGCGGCCGCGGCCCTGCTCGCGGTGCCGCTGGCGCTGTTTGGCCTGGGGGTCGTCGCGGCGGTGGCGGCGATGATCCTGTTCCTGGTCAGCCTGCGGGGCGCCTCGACCTCGATCACCTCGGCCTATGCGCGCTCGCTCGATGCGCTGTTCGCCCCCGCGGCGCTTCCCACCGTCATTCCCGGCCTGATCGTGTTCTGCCTGCTGGTCGCGATCGGCGCGCTGGCGGTGGGCCTGGCGCTCGACGCGTGGCGCGCCCCGGCGCGGCGGCGTGTCAAGCACGGCGCCATCTGGCGTCTCCTCGGCGCACCGCTCTCGAACGCCGTCGTGCTGCAGCGCGCCACCGGCGAGCTCTGGAACCTGATTCGCGGCGCCGCCGCAATCGCGCCGCCGGCACGGCAGGATCTCGGGCGGCGCTACATCGAGTTGCTGGCCGAGAATCTTGGCCAGCCCGGCTTTCGCGAGCTGCTGCTGGTGGCGCACGACATGGATGCGCGGCGCGACATCCTGTTTGCGTTGCTCGGCCCCGACTACCGGCAGCGCTTCTTTCACCAGGACACACATCCCGCCGACGGCGTGCGCGGCGCCGAGGCGTTCGACCTCACCGGCGTGGCGCGTGAGCACGTCATGGACGCGCTCGCCGCGAACCTCTCGGTGCCGATCGCCACCGGCCCGCACCTGCTGCGGTTTCCGGCCGACGGCCCGTGGCGCGGTGAAACGCACCGCGTCTGCGATCGTCCCGGCGCCCTCGATCGCATCCTCGAGGAAGTCGGACGCGCGGGGGCGGAGCAGGTGATCGTGCTCTCCTCCGCGCCACCGCCGGGCAAGCCGCACGAACTCAGCTCCGGCCGTGCCGACTTGCGCGGACGGGCCGCCGAACAACTGTTCTCCTTCGAGGCGGCGGATCTTCGCGACGCCCTCGAGCGCGCCGCAGGCCGGTTCAAGGGGTTGTTCCTGGTGCGGCCGGCGCACAACCCGCTCGGACCGCTCGACTTCACCGGCGCCTACGACGAGCGCTCGGACCGCCTCTACACCGTCGGCGAGCTCGTCGACCGTGGCTACGAAGACGCCTATCACCAGTTCATCGAGCCGGTGGTGGCCGCCAGCGGCGAACGCATCGAGACAGTCCACTCCTGACCGGACGTCACACCAGAATCTACAATCTACAATCTACAATCTACAATCTACAATCTACAATCTACAATCTACAATCATGCGCCAAGCAACAGAGATCATCCACGGCAGCACCGGCGCCCATCGCGACGCCAATCCGCTCGCCACGCCCATCTACGAAACCACGACGTTTGTCTTCGACGACGCCGCGGAGGTGAAGGCGTTCAACGCGGGGACGTCGCGGAAGTTCCTCTACTCGCGCTACGGTAATCCCACCACCGAGGCGGTAGAGCAGACGATCGCACGAGTGGAAGGGGCGGAGCTGGCGCTGTTGCTGTCGAGCGGCATGGCGGCGACGTCCACGGCGCTGCTGGCGCTGCTCGCATCCGGGGACGAAGTGGTGTGCAGCGCCGCCATCTACGGCGGTACGCTGCACCTGCTGGCCGACCTGTTTCCCCGCTACGGCATCACCGCGCGCTTCGTGACGATCGAGCAGCTGCGCGACCCGGCCAGCGTGATCGGCGATCGCACCAAGGTGCTGTGGTTCGAGTCTCCGATCAATCCGACGCTTCGCTGCGTGGACATTACCGCGATTGCCGCCGCCTGCCGGGCGCGCGGTGTGGTCTCGATCATCGACAGCACGTTTGCCAGCCCGATCAACCAGCAGCCCCTCGCCATGGGCGTCGACATCGTGATGCACAGCGTCACCAAGTATCTGAACGGGCATAGTGACGTGACGGCCGGCTCGCTCGCGGGATCCGCGCCGCTGCTGAAGATGATCGACAAGACTCGCCGCCTGCTGGGCGGTATCGTCGATCCGCAGGCCGCCTACGCGATCGGCCGCGGCATCAAGACGCTGGCGGTGCGCATGGAGCGGCACAACGCGAACGGCCTGGCGGTCGCCCGGTGGCTCGAGTCGCAAAAGGGGGGCCGCGTCGAGCAGGTGTTTTACCCTGGGCTGGAGTCTCACCCGGACCATGCGCTGGCCAGCCGGCAGATGCAGGGCTTCGGCGGCATGGTGTGCGTCGACGTCGGCGGCGGCCAGGCCCGTGCCGAGCAGTTCTTCGATCGCCTGAGGGTGTTCAAACGCGCCGCCAGCCTTGGCGGCGTCGAGAGCCTGTGCAGCCTTCCCGTGCTGACCTCGCAATGGGGACACACCGACGCGCAACTATCGGACGCGGGCGTCACGCGCGGGATGGCCAGGCTGTCGGTCGGGCTGGAGGATCCGCAAGACCTGATCGAAGACCTGGATCACGCCCTCAATTTCTGACCGCATGGCGGTGCGGTGAAGGGTACAAAGGGTTTCAGCGATCAGCTGTGACCTGAGGGGCCGAGAGCTGAGGGGCTGAGGGATGAGAGGCTGTTATCTTGCCGCCGACAGCTTCTTGTCGCCGGCGCCCTCGTGCAGGAACTGGTCGGCCATTTCGGCCAGGCGTGCCGCCAGCGCGGGCCCCTCCAGGTTGCCGTACTTCGCGCGGAAGCGCTCCATGGGGACGACCGCCTTGGCCATGGCGCGGTGGCCGCCGGCGGAGCCGATGTCGGCGAACCATCGCTTGACGAACTCGCCGGCGTTGCGTGAGTAGCCCAGGTTGCGCACCGACACCACCAGGGTCTGGCCGACGATCCCGGCGATGATCGTCCACTTGACGTCTTCGAGCTGCAGGAAGAAGTCAGCGGTGTAGGGGATGAAGTCCTCGCGCGGCGCTTCCCCGATGAACGCGGTGAACACCTGGTCGCGCAGGATGCCGTCATGGCCGGCGCGGGTGACGTATTCCAGCCGCTCCAGCGTGATTTCCGCCCCCTCCATCTTGCGGATGAGCGCGGCGTCGGCCAGCGGGTAGAGGAAGGTGAACGCTTCGAGATCGACCCGGTTGGTATGGCGGGCGAAGAACAGCGTGTCGGATTTGATCGCATAGAGCATCGCGGTGGCCGTGCGCTCCGAGATGTTCACGTCGACGGCGCGCAGATGCTCGGTGAGGATGGTGGAGGTGGAGCCGTAATCGGCGCGGATGTCCTTGTACACGGCGCTGTAGCCGGGATGTTCGGGATGATGGTCGATGACGAGATCGGCGCGGTCCAGCAGGCCGCCGAAGTAGTGGGGCTGGACGTCCACCGTGGCAATCCGCTCGAACCCGGCAAACGACGAGGGGGTGATTTGCTCGACCTGGATGTCGAGCATGTTGGCCATCCGCAGGTTTTCCGGCCGGGTCACACCTTGCATGGCGCCGATGATGGCCGTGGTCTTGGTGCGGCGCAGCAGGTTGCGCAGCGCCAGTCCGCTGGCGAGCGCGTCCGGATCCGGATCGTTGTGGAGGAGAATCAGGACGCGGTCGGCGTCGGCGAAGTAGCGCTGATATTGTTGGACGCGGGCGCGCGTCATCGATCGGCTGAGCTCAGTGACCAGGCTCGGCCGCAGCAGTTCCGAGAGGTCGAGGTGGGTAACCTCCTCGACGTCCTCGTCCGACTTGCTGTTGGCCCCCCGCTTGCCGGTGCGAAGGACGTAGATGAGCGTGCCCCCGGCATCGCGGATGGCGTCGAGGATTTTCTTGATGCTGCGCTTGGAGGAGTCTTCGACCAGGAAGCAGGTGGTGGGAGTGATGTCCGCCTTCAGATACGTGTCGACGCGCCTTGGATCCCCGGCCGTGACCTCGATCCCGGCGTCGTGGAGACGCCGGGCCAGAGGCCGGCTTTCGACAAGGAAGTCAACGTCGAAGCTCGGCAGCAGTACTTCGTCGAGCGATCGGATGACCAGTTCATCCTGACAAATGGCCAGAACGCGCAATTCAGATCCCGGCAGGGTAGAGGCCCTGCACTACGCCGCCGCCACATGGCAGAGGCACGCCAAACGGCTAGTATACGCCTTCTTCACGGTCCTCGGGCTGCACGCCTGTGGGTGGGGCCTGCCGCACCCGGCGTTCGCGCAGGACCGTGACACGGCGACGGCGCCGTGCGCGTCGTGCCAGGCCTTCAGCCTGCTTCCCGGCGCGGTGGCCGCGTTGCCCGACCAACTGGCGGGCGTTCGGGTGCTGATCCGGATTGCGCCGGGGACGCCCCGCGCCGAGTGGGCCCCGGCGCTCGAGACGGTGACTGGCCGCGGCGGCATCGCGGGGCTGCATGTCAGCGGCGTTCCCGCGCCGGGTGACCCGGCGCTCGATGCCGGCATCGCGGTCCTGCTGATGGACGCGCCGGATGACGATCCCGATCGCGCGGCCTTCGAACTGAAGCGCGCGCTCAGCACGGCGCGGGGCCGGAATGCGCAGACGAGGCTCCTCATTGCGGCTGCTCCGGCAACCTTGGCCTCGCTTCGCGAACGAGGACTGGGCTCGTACCTCGACGCCTTCCTGCCGGTCACGCCGGCCATTGCGGTCGCCGATGATCTGCTGGTGCCGCTGGCGGCGGGTGAGTTGCGCGTCTGGCGGCTGCCCGACAGCGTGGCGGCGTCGCGCGACCTCCTGCGCCTCGCGGCGGCACTGCAGGACTGGCTGCCCGGCGGCCTCGTGCCCGTGGCGGGCCGTGCCCTCCGTTGTGGCGCCGACCGTTCCCTGCCGGCGCTGCTCAATCCCCAGACGCTCGATCTCGTCGCCCTGAGCCGCGAGTGCCCGCCGTCGGCGGCCGTCACCTCCGACATCCCGGGGGCGCGTGCCGAACGGCTGGAGATTGGCGGGTTCTCGCTATTCCGCGTCCGGGTCGACGGCGGCGACCGCTTCGCGGCCGGCGTCGAGGTGGCCGCCGCGCGCCCGTTGACGATCGAGGAGATCATCGCCCGCCACCAGGCCGCCGCGGCGCGCCAGCGCGCGCAGGTGCGGACCACGATCGCCGAGGGTTCCCTCACGCTCACATTCGAGGCGCCCGGTTTCGTCGCGCCCATCACCGTCACCTCGCAGACCACGATCTTCGAGGACAGGAGACCGCCGCCGGCGGGACCTGGGACCCCGGGACCCAGGGACCAGGGACCAGGGACGCCGGGACCGACGACCCCGGGACCCGAGACCCCGGGACCAGGGACGCCGGGACCCGAGACCCAAGGACCAGGGACGCCGGGACCGACGCCCCCGCGACCCAGGGACCAGGGACCAGGGACGTCGGGACTGACGACCCCGCGACCCAGGGACCAGGGACCAGGGACGCCGGGACCGACGACCCCGGGACCCGAGACCCAGGGACCAGGGACGCCGGGACTGACGACCCCGAGACCCGCGACCCAGGGACTCACGGACCAGGGACGCATTGACCTGCGGCAGCGCGATATCCGGGTGAACGGCGTCCTGTTCACCGCGCGTGGCGGGGTGCCGCGGCTGCCGATCATCGAACCTGAGCGGGCCGCTGCGCCGCCGCTCGCGATCACGCTCTCCGACGTCTACCGCTACCGCCTCGCCGGCCGCGAGCGCAGCAACGGGCGCGACTGTCATATCGTCGCCTTCGAGCCGCGCGATCGTGGCGCGCCGCTGCACGAGGGTCGCGCCTGGATCGACGCCGTGACGTTCGGCATGGTGCGGGTATCGGCGGCGCAGACCGGCTTGAGGGGCCCGATCACGGCGTCCGAGCAGATCGATGACTTCACCGGCGATGGCGCCGGGGGCTGGCGGCTCGCACGCTCGTCCGTGCGGCAGACCTACGAAGGCGCCAGCGTCCGCACCCCGATTCACCGGCTCGTGATCATCGATCGGCTCGAGATCAATCCGGCCGACTTCGACTCGCGGCGCGCCGCCGCCTACGCCTCCACCGACGTGATGCTGCGCGATACCCCGCAGGGCTTCCGATATCTCAAGGCAGAAGGCAAACGTCAGCAGGCAAAGGACGGCACGGCGGCCGCGCCAGCCGCGGAGCGGGTGGTGGCCGGGCGCGCCGACCAGATTCGCACGCTGGCCTTCGGCGTGATCGTCGATCCGAACATCACGCGGCCGCTGCCGTTCGCGGGCCTCAGCTACGTGGACTTCAACCTGTTCGGGACCGGCACCCAGTTCAGCGGCTTTTTCGGCGGCAGCTACGGGCAGCTGGCGTTCTCCGCGCCGTCGATCCGCGGCAGCCGCTGGCAGCTCGCCGGCCGCGCGTTCGGCATCGCGACCTCGTACAACGATCGGGCGTTCGAGGGGGGCCGCGAGCAATATACGCTCGACATCCGGCAGCGCCCCGCGCAGGCGGCGGTCTGGGTGCTGCGTCCCCTCACGCCGCGCAGCGCGCTGCGGCTGGAGTACGACTGGGACTACACCAAGTTCGAGCGCGCGGATGTCACCGATGCCGCGTTTGCCGTGCCGCGCAACCAGAGCGCGCACGCGCTGCGCGTCGGCCTCGATGTCCAGCGTGCCGGCTGGCAGGGTTCGCTGTGGGGCAGTCATGCCGGGCGCCTCGGGTGGCGCCGGTGGGGGCTACCCGGCGCGGCCGGCTACGACCCGCGGCATGGCGCCTACCAGCGCTTCGGCGCCAGCGTGCTGCGCTCGCAGGCGTTGTCACCACGGGTGACGACGCGGGTTGAAGCGGCGGTGATGGGCGGCCGCAACCTGGATCGCTTCAGCCGGTTCGCCTTCGGCACGTTCGACAACCGGCT
>JBKJRJ010000034.1:0-3205 GCA_046594705.1 Vicinamibacterales bacterium | reverse complement strand
CCATGCGCGCCAGCAGCGCACGCGGATCCGCCGCGTAGGCCTCGAGCGCCGCGCGATCCGGCTTGCCCTTCCAGAACGTGGCCGCCACGGCGGGCGGCATCATGTGGAATGGCTGGACGTGGATGTGCGCGTCGGTGACCGTCACATGTTGAGGTCTACCCAGACGCTCTTCACCTGGGTGTAGTGCTCGAGCGCGTGGGCGCTCATCTCACGGCCGAAGCCGCTCGCCTTGTAGCCGCCGAACGGCGCTGCGGTGTCGTAGACGTTGTAGGTGTTGATCCAGACGGTGCCGGCCTGGAGCTTGCGCGCCACGTAGTGCGCCTTCTTGACGTCACGGGTCCAGACCGCCGCCGCCAGCCCGTACTGCGACGCGTTAGCGAGCGCGATGGCCTCGTCGAGGTCGGCGAAGGCGATCGTGGCGAGTACGGGTCCGAAGATCTCCTCGCGCGAGATCGTCGCGTCCGGCGCGACGTTGTCGAACACGGTCGGCTGAAAGAAATAGCCCTTCCCGGTGCCGATGTCGGTGCGCTCGCCACCGGCGACGAGCGTCGCCCCTTCCTGCTTCGCGATATCCACATAGCGCTGGACGGTCTCGAGTTGCTTCTTCGAGGCCAGGGCGCCGTAGCGGGTCTTGGGATCCATCGGATCCCCGGCGACCATCTTCTTCGCGCGGGCCGCCAGCTTCTCCATGAACTGCTCCTTGATGGAGGCGTCCACCAGCAGACGTGAACCCGCCGCGCAGACCTCCCCCTTGCCATAGAAGATGCCGGTGGTCGCGCCGCGGAGCGCCGCGTCGATGTCGGCATCTGCCAGGACAATGTTCGGCGACTTACCGCCCAGTTCAAGCGTGATCCGCTTCAGCGTGTCGGCGGCGGCACGCATGATGCCCTTGCCGGTGCTGGTGTCGCCGGTGAACGCGATCTTGTCGATGCCGGGGTGCTCGACGATGGCCTGGCCGACGGTGGATCCGGGTCCGGTGATGACGTTCAGCACCCCCGGCGGCAGCCCGACTTCCACCGCAATCTCGCCCAGCGCGATGGCAGTCAGCGGCGTCTGGCTCGCCGGCTTCAGGATCACGACGTTGCCGCTGGCCAGCGCCGGCGCCACCTTCCACGCCGCCAGCAGCAACGGGAAGTTCCACGGAACGATCGCCGCGACGACGCCAAGGGGTTCGCGCAGCGTGTAGGTGAGGTAGTTCCCCTTCACGGGGATGGTCTCCCCCATGATTTTGTCGGCCCAGCCCGCGTAATACTCGAAGCACTCGGCCGCGGCCGGGATCTCGATCTGCCGCGACTCGAAGATCGGCTTGCCGTTGTGCAGAGTCTCGAGCCGCGCGACCTCGTCGGCTTTCTCCATCAGCCGATCAGCCAGCCGGCTGACTAGCCGTCCGCGCTCGCGCGCCGACATCGTGCCCCACGGCCCGTTGAAGGCGGCGCGAGCGGCCTTCACGGCCTCGTCGACGTCCTGCCTGTCGGCGGACGCGACGGTGGCAATGACCTCCTCGGTCGCGGGGTTGATGACCTCCATGGTCTTGCCGCCGGAGGCGTCGCGCCATTCGTTGTTGATCAGGAGCTTCTTGTGTGCGATGTCTGCTGTCGCCATGCGTCACGGCCTCACGGGTCACAAGTCACGGGTCACGGGTCACGGGTCACGGGTCACGGGTCACGGGTCACGGGCGAATCACCAAGACCACGAAGTTCACCACAACGAAGGACCACAGTTTACTTCGGGATTTTTGTGGCCTTTGCGATCTTGGTGGGTCGTGCGCTCACCGCCCCCGGAACTGCGGCTTACGTTTCTCTACACTCGCGGCGATACCCTCTTTGGCGTCGTCGCTCTGGAACAGCAGCTGCTGGAGCTCGCGTTCGATCGAGAGGCCTTCGAGGAAACCCGCTTCGGCGCCCGACTGGACCGCCCGCTTCATCCGGCCAACGGCACGGCTGGCCTTCTGCGGCGGCGTGAACTGCCGGGCGTAGTCCATCACCGCGGCGGCGAAGGTGCGCCCCTTCAGTTCGGCCTCGCCCCACGATTCGTGCACCAGGCCGATGGTCCTGGCGTCGTCCATCGACATCAGGCGGCCGGTCGCCATCAGTTCCATCGCCACCCCCTTGCCGAGGAGCCGCGTCAGGCGCTGCGTGCCGCCGGTTCCGGGCATCACGCCCAGGGCGACTTCCGGCAGGCCGATCTTGCCGCCGTCCTTCTTCGCGATGCGGAGGTCCGCCGCCAGCGCCACCTCGAGTCCGCCGCCGACGGTGTGGCCGTTCAGCGCCGCGATGACCAGTTTGGGCGTCTGCTCGAGGCGCGTCAGCGTCTCGTTGGCATGCAGGCAGAAGTAGTACTTGAAGTCGGGATCGGCATCCTTCAACATGCCGAGGTTGGCCCCGGCGCAGAAGAACTTCTCCCCGGCGCCGATCAGCACGATGACGTGCACGCCGGCGTCCATGCGCGCCGCGAGCACGGCGGCGTCGATCGCCTGCATCATCTCGTAGGAGTAGGTGTTCGCCGGCGGATCGTTCAGCTCGATCACGCAGACGCCGTCCGACACTGTCGTTTGTAGTTTCGGCATCCCAATCAACCATCGACGATCGACAAGTCGTTAATCTGCAATCTGCAATCTGCAATCTGCAATCTGCAGTGTCATAGCTCGGTCCGCACGTACTCGAAGTTGATCGGCTGGCCCTTGACCCCGCGCTGTGGCGGCGCGATGTAGTTGGCGAACTTGCCGGGCTCGTAGACCGGCGCTGCCTGGATGCTGAGCAGGTACTCGCGGTCCTTCGGGGCTGGCAGCCATTCGTGCTTGCGCCGCGCCCAGTCCTGGTCCGAGAGCTGCTGCCCCTTCGGATCGAAGTGCACCGGCGTATACATGCCGATGCCGCGGTTGAACTTTCGATCCGGCAGGCGCAGGCGGTCGGCGAAGCCGTGCCGCTCGAGAATCTTGTTCCACCGGGTCACGCCGGCGAGGCAGTCGCCGACGTACCAGTCGCGCAGCACCTCGTTCATGGCGGAACGCATCGGAATATGCTGCCGGCTCAGTCTGCCTTCTTGCAGCATGTCGAGCTCGTACATCGCCTCGATCGCCGAGTGGTCTTCCCACTTGTCTTCGTAGGCGCGCCCCTTCAGGCCGTTCGCGAAATACGACGCCGCGTTGGTCGAGACCTCGTTGCCATGGAGATCCAGGCTGAGGCTGAACCAGAGGTTGATGAAC
>JBKJRJ010000264.1:0-2754 GCA_046594705.1 Vicinamibacterales bacterium | reverse complement strand
ACCTTCACCGCCGTCGGCACCGTGCTCGCGGCCGTCGCCGGCGCCGCCGGACTGAACCGCTTCGCCGCCAACCCCTGGGTCAACCTCGCGATCACGGCACTGTTCCTGCTCTTCGCCTTGAACCTGTTTGGCCTCTACGAGCTGCGCCTGCCCTCCGCGCTGATGACGCGCCTCGACGGGATGTCACGCCGGCGCGGCGCCTCCGCCGCGGGCACGCTGCTGATGGCGCTGACCTTCACGATCACCTCACTCACCTGCACGGCCGCGTTCATCGGCACGCTCCTGGTCGTCGCGTCGCAAGGAGAGTGGCAGCGGCCAGTCGCGGGCCTGCTCGCCTATTCAGCGACCTTCGCGTTGCCGTTCGTGGCCCTCGCGATGGTGCCGCAGCTGGTCAGCCAGCTGCCGCGCTCGGGTCCGTGGCTGGCGCGCGTCACGGTCGTCATGGGCTTTCTCGAGATCGCCGCGGCGATGAAGTTCCTGTCGAATGTCGATCTGGTGTGGTCATGGGGCGTCCTCACGCGCGGTGTCGTGCTGGGCGCATGGGTCGTCACGGCGCTGGCGCTGGCCGCCTACCTGATGGCGCGCCGCCCGGGGGCCGGCCGGCTGATCGCCGGCGTCGCGACCGTCGCCTTCGCGGCATGGCTCGCGAGCGGCATCACCGGCCGCCGCCTGGGTGAGCTCGAAGCCTTCCTCCCGCCTGCCGCGACGCCGGGTGGCGCGCCGGAACACGCGCGTGGCGAGCTCGCGTGGCTCGCCAATGATCTCGACGCCGCGGTCGCGCAGGCGCGCGCCTCGCAGCGGCGCGTCATCATCGACTTCACCGGCTACACCTGCACCAACTGCCGCTGGATGGAAGCCAACATGTTCCCGCGGCCCGAGATCCGCGAGGCGCTCCAGGGGTTCGTCCGCGTCCGCCTCTACACCGACGGGCAGGGACCGCTCTACGAGAGGCAGCAACGGTTGCAGCAGCAGCGCTTTGCCACCGTCGCCCTGCCGCTGTACGCCATCATCGACGCCGATCAGCGGGCCATCGCCACCTTCGCCGGGCTGACGCGCGACCCGCAGGAGTTCCTTCGCTTCCTGCGGTCCCCGGGGAACTGATCGGCCACGCCCGGACACGTTCGTCCCGGCACCGTCGGGCGCCCATCGCGGCGGTCAACCTGAGTGGCGAGATGCTGTGGAGAGATCGCAGCGTCACGGGTTGGACGCTGTTCGGGGGTGGGGCAGTGAGTGCTGCGCGACGAGGACGGTCACCTGTCGCTCGCGACGCCGGGGGAGTCAGGCCTGCCAGGGGCACGGCAGCCGCAGATCCTGAAGGAGCGCGGGTGGACCGCGCCGACCCTCGCCGGCGCGACCTTGTTATTGCGCGATCGCCATCAGATGACGGCGATCGATCACGGCAGGAATCGGTTACGCGGTGCGGCGGCGCAGGGCGAGGAAACCGGCCAGGCCCAGCATCAGCGCCAGCCCGATCATCGCCCATTCCGCGAGAGTGGGCACCGCCGCCGCGATCACGATCGAGTAGGTCACGGTCGCGAAACAGCCGTTGGCGTCGGTGCCGCGTATCGTGACGCTCGACGTCCCCGCTGTCGTCGGGCGCGCCGCGCGGGCGGCATCCGGCCGCGCGGCCTCCCCCGCTCCCGCGCGGCGCCGGCGAGCTCATCCTTATCGTGGATGACGAGGCGCCCGTGAGGATGGTCACGAGTCGGATGCTCGAGGCATTCGGGTACCGAGCCGTGGTCGCGTCGGACGGCGCGGAGGCCGTGGCGATCTATGCCGCACGGAAGGAAGAGATCGCGGCGGTGATCACGGACATGATGATGCCCGTGATGGACGGCTCGGCGCTGATCCGCGCGCTGACGAGCATGCGCGCCGACGTCCGGATCATCGCCGCCAGCGGGCTGCATGGACCCGAGAGCGATCTCCAGGAGGGAACGGGCGGCGCCGTCAAACTCTTCCTCCCGAAGCCGCACTCGGCCGAAACGCTGCTCACGGGCGTGCAGCGCGTGCTGGCGGAGTAGCCGCTCGACAGCACGATGGCCAGCGTGAGCGCGGCTGACCCGACCTAGCCTAGACGTGAAGCGCGTGGAACCACGTCCAACCGAGTCGTACTATAGTGAGCGGCGCCGCACCCCTCTACTGTATGATGCGGGCGGCTCCACATCCCCTGACTGTTCAAAACAGGACAGCAGCGGTCATCAAGGCCATCTATTCTTGCTTGTCTATGCCTCTGGAAAAAGGACACCAAATGACGCGCGAAAACCTGGGTCTGGTCGCAACCGTCGGCTTGGCCGCGCTTCTCTGCGTGGCCCCTCCGGCATCGGCCCAGACCGCACCGTCGCTGGGCTCGGCGCAAAGCTTCGCGGTGTTGGGTGCCTCGACGGTCACCAATACCGGCTCGAGCGTCATCACCGGCGACCTCGGCGTCAGCCCCGGCAGCGCCGTCACCGGCTTTCCTCCGGGGGTCGTCGTGTCCGGTACGATCCACCGCGCTGACGCCCTCGCGCTTGCGGCCCAGAATTCCGTTACCACGGCCTACAACAGTCTGACAAGCCAGGCGTGCACCCAGGATTTAACGAGTCAGGATCTGGGTGGAAAAACGCTCACCCCGGGCGTCTATTGTTTCTCCTCCTCGGCTCAGCTGACAGGAACCCTCACGCTCAACGCCCAGGGCAACGCCAACGCGGTTTTCATTTTCAAGATCGGGAGCACGCTGACGACGGCGAGCAGCTCGTCGGTCGTCATGAGTAGCGG
>JBKJRJ010000108.1:0-5503 GCA_046594705.1 Vicinamibacterales bacterium | reverse complement strand
TCCTGCGGGAGGGAATGGTGCCGGTCGTTCTTGGCGCCGGCGCGGGGATGCTGGCGGCACTCGCCGCGACGCGGGCCATCCGCTCGATGCTGTTTGGCGTCACGCCGCTCGATCCGGTCAGTTTCGCCGCGGCGCCAACGCTGCTGGTGAGTGTCGCGCTGCTCGCGTGCTACCTGCCCGCGCGTCGCGCGACCCGTGTCGATCCGCTCGTCGCGTTACGAGACGAATAGGGGATGGGCGGTTCGCGCACCGCCCCGACTCGAACGTATCTCACAAACCGCGACGCGGCTGACCAACGTCAGCGAACGAGTGGCCGCGAGTGAGCCACGCGAACGGAGCGCGCCAGCGCAGCGGCGCGCGCGAGCGCGTGTCGGGGAGTCCGAGGGCGAAGTGCCTCGGATACGATCAGTGCGCGACGCCGAGCAGGACCGCGTTGATGAACAGCAGCTGCGTCGCCTCGGAGTAGGCGCGGTAGTTCGGATCCTCCGCGAAGGCGATCACGTGGCCGCGACCGAGCGGCTGGTGCATCAGGAACGCACGCTCGGCGAGCAGCGGCTGCGCTTCTTTCCAGACCAACCCGGCGGCGACCAGCCGATCGGCCGGCGCATACGATCCGACGTTGACGCCGGCATCGAGCTTCAACGGCGCGAACACCCGCGCGCCCTCGTAGACAGTCTGGATGTCGCCGTCGAGTCCGGCCGTCAGCCAGTGATAGGGATTGAGCGTGACGCGAAGCATTGCGCCGGCCAGGTGTTCCGGCCGTTCCCGTTCGGGCTGGATCGCCTTGTCGAAATCGAACGGCTTGGTCAGATCGGGCTTGGCGCCCACGGCGCCTGGGACGGCGGTGGCCGCCGCTCCCTCCGGTGCGTCGCGCTCGGGAGACCCATCACGCAGCAGGGTGTCGGTGGACAGCAGGCCGATGCGGTCGCGCGCGGCCCAGCGCGACGCTTCGGCGAGCGTGATCAGCGTGCCGCCATTTCTGATCCAGTCTTTCAGCCGGCGCAGCGCATCATCGCTGAAGGCGTAGCTGCCTGACGGCAGCACGAGTACGTCGTAGTCCTTCATGTCGAAGTTCTGGAGGGTCGAGGTGCGCATCACCGTGACGCGCTGTCCGTAGCGCTGTTCGAGCACATAGCGCGCGAAGCCCGCGGACAGGGTCGCCACCGGCGCGTCCCACGCCAGGAGCACGCGCGGCGTCCTCAGGCGCGCGGTGCGCCCGCTGCCGAGCGAGATCCCCTCGTCCGTCCACGTCTGCGAGATCGGGACGACCTCGGCGCCGTGGCGCTGCGCCATCTGCTGGAATCTGGCGGCGCTGCCGTCCACATTGTCCGCGAGCCGTACGAACGCCGTGCCGATCGCGTAGTTGCGCCCGCCGTGCGTGAACACGTCGTCCGTCGTCTGCACGCGGATACCCCGCCTGAGCGCTTCCGCGGCGGTCGCCGCGGCGCCGCTGCCCCAGGGCATGAGCAACCCGATCGTGCCGGCGGGCGATGGCGGCACCGCGGCAGCGGGCTCACCCTCGGCGCCGACCTCACGCGTCCTGACTCCGGCCACGCGGTCGCTTGCCACGACGTCCACGTCGAACATCAGCGGCAGGCTCCACGCCGTCACGTCGTAGATCTGATCCGGCAGCCGCGCCTTGCGGCGGCGATCCTGCTCCTTCAAAAACGCGTCGTCCATCTTGATGTCGGCATCGAGCAGGTTGCGCGCCAGGCGCCCGGCCGGCTGCGCCAGCGGGATGATGAACGTGCCGGCCGGCATCTGCTGCGACCCGGACTGAAACGCCTCCTCGGCGCGCTTGACCTGGATGCCCTGCGCCGCGAGCAGCCGCGCCAGCCGCGCCGCGCGCGAGGGATCCTTGCCCGGCGCCATCAGGTATTCGCGCGTCCCTTTCTGCCCGAGGGCCGTGGCGCCGCGGCGGTACTCGAGATACTCCCGCAGCAGTTTCTCGCGGTTTCGCGCGGCGGTGACGGCCGTGGTGATGGCGGCGGTGAAATGGTGCGTCACGCCGTCCTTGTAGGTCAGCGTCGTCCCGTCCTCGCGCGCGAACGCGAGACCGCGCGCCGACGCCTGTTCGTAGGTCATCGCCACGGCGCCATGGAACGCGGGCCACGAATCGCCGTAGCCGGGATAGAACGCGTCGTAGACCTCGCGCGTGAAATAGGCGAAGCCCCGCCGGTCGAACTCCGTGGCGTTGGCCCGCCCGAACAGCTCGAGCGACTTGCGCTGCGCGTCGGTCAGCAGCGGGTTGAAGGGGTCCGCCGGCGGCGCGAAATAGTAGGTCGAGTTGCCCCCCATCTCGTGCAGGTCGACGACCACCTGGGGATACCAGTCGAGCATGACGCGCGCGCGCCCCTGGGTTTCCCGCTGCGACAACGCGAAGTAGTCGCGGTTCATGTCGAAGAGGTAGTGATTGACGCGCCCGCCTGGCCACGGCTCGTCGTGTTCGGCCGACTGGGGATTGGGGTCGGGCTCGATCGATCGGCCGAGCAGGTTCTGCGTGACGAACCGCTGCCGTCCGTCGGGATTCTGCATCGGGTCGATGATCACGAGCGCCTCGCGGAGCGTAAGGTCCGCATCCGGGCTGCCGCGCGCGGCGAGCAGATGGTAGGCCTCCGCCAGCGCGGCGTCGGACGAGGAGATCTCGTTGCCGTGCACGCCGTGCAGCAGCCAGACGACGACCGGCAGCTCCGCGATCAGCCGATCGGCCTCTGGCGCGCCCGACGCCAGCACCTGCATCCCGCGCTTGATCTCGTCGAGCCGCGCGATGCGCTCCCTGGATCCGACGATCAGGTAGTGGAGCGGACGTCCCTCCCAGCTCGTGGCGTACTGCACGAGCCGGGCGCGGTCAGGTGCCGCTTTCGCAAGCGCGTCCAGATAGCGCCCGATCTCGTCAGGCGTCGTGATCGCGTCTCCGGGACGGTGTCCGATCACCGCCTCGAGCGTCGGAATCGCCGGATCGTAGGTGGTCTTCGGCGCGAGCCCCTGGGGCACGGCGGCGAACCAGAGGCAGAACAGGGCAGCGGCGGCAAGGTTCATCATCAGATTTGTACCATGGCCACGGCCGTCAGGCGATATACACCGTCCCGGTGAGGTCCTCGACGATGTCGTCGACGCTCCGGCCGGACGTGTCGACCGTGTGGTCGGCGCCGGCATAGAGGGGTTCGCGCGCCGTGAGCAGCGCCCGGAGGTCGGCCATCGCCTGCGGGTGATCCGCCATCGGCCGCCGATCGCCCTGGCTGACGACCCGGTTCCAGTGGTCCTCGGGCGCGGCGCGGAGCCAGACCGTCACTGCGGACTTCTTGAGCAGGGCGAAGGTCTCGGGGGATTCGACGATGCCGCCGCCGGTGGCGAGCACCATCGGCCGCTTCTCGGCGAGCACCTGCGCCAGCGTCTCGCGTTCGAGCCGGCGGTAGTAGTCTTCGCCGTATAGCGAGAACAGTTCGGCGAGCGACATGTCGGCGGCCTTTTCGATCTGCTTATCCAGCTCGAGGAAGCGGACGTGCAGCTGCCGCGCCAGCTGTTTGCCGATGGTGGTCTTGCCCGCGCCGCGCAGCCCGAGAAGCGCAATCATGCGGGGCGCGTCGGGATAGTCCTCAGCCAGCAGGTCGGCGGTCGGGACGTTGAAGGCGCGCGCGAGATCCGCGAGACGCTTCACCGAGATATTGGCGCGGCCCGATTCGAGCTGGACGAGGAACCGCACCGAGACGCCCGACCGTTCCGCGAGTTCGCGGATGGTCCAGTGGCGCTGCACCCGTGCCTGCCGCACCCGCTGTCCGACCAGTTCTAGTATCTGCATGCCGCCGGTGCCGCCGGGGTCAGACCCCGCCCCTATGGATGAGGCATTATATAGCACTCTACGGTTGTGTTTACGCAGTATAGTGCCTTGACACTCTCCCGAGCCGGCGATAGTCTGGGACCACATGGAAGCCGCCACCCAGGCCGCGATGCCGGCCGTGTCGTTCGACACCTCCCCCGACCGCTACCGTCACTGGAAGCTGACGTTCGACGGCCCGGTCGCGACGCTCGCCATGGACGTCCAGGAAGACGCAGGGCTGTCGCCCGACTACAAGCTGAAACTGAATTCCTACGACCTCGGCGTGGATGTCGAACTCGCCGACGCCATCCAGCGCCTGCGATTCGAGCACCCCGAGGTCCGCTCGGTGGTCGTCACCAGCCTGAAGGAACGCATCTTCTGCGCCGGCGCCAACATCTTCATGCTGCGAGGCTCGACGCATGCGTGGAAGGTCAACTTCTGCAAGTTCACCAATGAAACCCGCCTGGCGATGGAAGACGCAAGCCAACACTCCGGCATCAAGTTCCTGGCGGCGCTGAACGGCATCTGCGCCGGCGGCGGCTACGAGCTGGCACTGGCCTGCGACGAGATCATCCTGGTGGACGATGGCAACTCGGCGGTCAGCCTGCCGGAGACGCCGCTGCTCGCCGTGCTCCCCGGCACCGGGGGGCTGACGCGCGTGGTGGACAAGCGCAAGGTGCGGCGCGATCTGGCTGACGTGTTCGGCACGGTCGCGGAAGGCGTGAAAGGCAAGCGCGCCGTGGATTGGCGGCTGGTGGACGCCGTGTATCCCACCAGCCAGTTCAGGCAGCGAGTCGCGGCCCGCGCCCGGGAACTCGCCGCGAAATCCGATCGCCCCGAGCAGACGCCGGGCATCACGTTGACGCCGCTCAGGCCGACGGTGACGGACAACGCCCTGGTCTACTCCGCGGTGGAGGTGCGGTTCGACCGCGACAAGCGTGCCGCCACCCTGACGGTCACCGGGCCCGAGGGCCCGCAGCCATCCACCCCGGCCGACATCGTGGCCGCGGGGGACCAGTTCTGGCCGCTGCGCGCTTTCCGGGAGCTCGACGACGCGCTGTTGCGGTTGCGCGTGTCGGAACCGCTGATCGGGACCATCGTGCTCAAGACCCGCGGCGATCAGGCGGCGTTGGTGGCGCTCGACGAGCGGCTGCTGGCGCACCAGGAGCACTGGCTGGTGCGGGAGATCCTGCACTTCATGAAGCGCACGCTGAAGCGTCTCGATCTCACATCGCGCAGTTTCTTCGCGTTGATCGAGCCGGGCAGCTGCTTTGCCGGCAGCCTGTTCGAGCTGGCCCTCGCGGCCGATCGCTCGTACATGCGCGACGACCCGGACGAACCGAACACGATTGCCCTCTCGAAGATAAACGGCGGCTTCCTGAAGATGAGTAACGGCCTGACGCGCCTCGAGACCCGCTTCCTCGGCGAGCCGCGCCGCATCACCGACGCCCTCGCGCACGAGGGCCACTACGATGCCGCTGAGGCGCTGGATGCCGGCCTCGTGTCGTTCGCGCCCGACGAACTGGATTGGGACGACGAGGTCCGCCTGGCGGTCGAGAGCCGCGCGGCGTTGTCGCCCGACGCCCTGACCGCCATGGAAGCGAACCTCCGTTTCGCCGGGCCGGAAACGATGGAAACGAAGATCTTCGGGCGCCTGACGGCGTGGCAGAACTGGATCTTCATCCG
>JBKJRJ010000079.1:0-5990 GCA_046594705.1 Vicinamibacterales bacterium | reverse complement strand
AGCACGATGGAGAGCGGGCGCGCGAGCCGCCACGGCAGGGGCCCGGTCACGACACCGGCCTGGCTGGCCAGCGCCGCGGACGCGCCGCTCACGAGCAGTCCCAGCAGCCAGAGGGCGCCCGCTCCTGTCGCGGCGATGGACGCCCGACGCCGCAAGCGGTGATACCGGGCTGCCCTGTCCTCATTCATGGGAAGGAGTCGGATCGGTCGACGATGTCGAAGGCTCAGTTCAACTGAACGGAAATCAGCTTCGACACACCGGGCTCCTCCATCGTCACGCCGTAGAGCCGGTCGGCGATCTCCATGGTCTTGCGGTTGTGCGTGATGAGGATGAACTGGGTGTGCTCCCCCATGCCCTGCAGCATCTCGACGAACCGCCCGATGTTGGCGTCGTCGAGCGGCGCATCGATCTCGTCGAGCAGGCAGAACGGGCTGGGGCGGTACTTGAAGATGGCGAACATGAGCGCCATCGCGGTCAGCGCCTTTTCGCCGCCCGACAGCAGCTGGATGCTCTGCAGCCGTTTGCCCGGAGGGGAGGCGATAATGTCGATGCCGCTCTCGAGCGCGTCACTCTCGTCGAGCAGCACGAGGCCGGCCTTGCCGCCGCCGAACAGGGTGGTGAAGGTGCCTTCGAAGTTCTGATTGATGATCGTGAACGCTTCCTGGAAGCGCTCGCGCGTCGTCTTGTCGATCTTCCGGATCGCGTCGTTGGTGGCCGCGATCGCATCGACCAGGTCCTTCCGCTGCGCGGTGAGGAAGGTGTGGCGCGACTCGAGGTCGTCGAACTGGTCGATCGCCATCATGTTGACGGCGCCCATGCGATCCACCTTGGCCCGCAGGTCCAGCACCATTTCGTCCGGCGTGAGGGTGCGTGAGGCTGCGGCCTGAGCGGCCTCGTCAGCGGGTGCGGCGGCCGCGACCGCGGCCGCGGCGGTGTCTTCGATTTCGGCGGCCTCCGGGGTGTCTTCGACGGCCTTGGGGCTGGCCAGCAGCCCGTCCTGCTCCATCTGCGCCACCTCTGCCGCTACCTCGTCGAGCGTCGTCTGGACGGTGTCGAGGCAGGAGGTGGCGAGGTGACCGAGATCGGATTCGGCGGTGGCGCGCTGCACTTCGAGATGCGAGGCTTCCTCGCGCACGGTCTCGAGGCCCCTGCGGGCCTCGCGGATGCGGGTCTCCTGCGCGTCGAACTGACCGCGCAGCTCCTGTGACGCCTCGTCGGCGGTCCTGACCTGCTCGCGGAGCTCGTCGAACGCGCGCACGTCTTCGTCGAGCTGACGCTCGGACGCGGCGACCGCCGCGCGCAGCTCCTCGCGGCGCGCCAGGTTGCGCTGCCGTTCCTCGGAACGGGTGACGACGCGCTGCTCGAGCTCGCGCGCGCTGTCTTCCAGCCGCTGGACCTCGATCGCGAGGGCGCTGCAGCGCTCGACCAGCCCGGCGTGGGCCGCTTTGGCTTCCGCGGTGACGCGCGACTGGTGCGCCGCCGCTTCGCGGCCCTCGAACAACTTCCGCTGAGCCGCCGACAACTGTTCGTCTGCGGCGCGCTGTTCGGTTGCAATCCGCTGGATCGACTGCCGCGCTTCGTCCTCACGGTGTTCCTGCGCCCGCAGTTCTTCCTCGCCGCTGCGGCGCTCCAGCGTGGTCTGTTCCTGCTTGCGCGAGACGCGTTCGGCCGCGTCTCCCGCCGACGTCACCTGCAGGTCGAAGCCGACGGCGGCTTTCTCCTGCCGGTGGAGCTCCGCCTGGAGGGAGGCAATCGCGGATTCGGCGGCCGCCATGGTCAGGTCGAGAGCGGTGGCTTCTGCCACCATCCGGACGAGCGCGGCAGCTTCGGCATCGGCGCGTTCGCGCAACTCCTTGATTTCGCGCTTGGTCGTCAGGATGCTGCGGGCCTCGTCGCGCGCGCCCCCTTCAACGCGATGCGCGCCGCGGTAGACTTCCCCGTCGCGCGTGACCGCAGTGCCGCCGGTCTCGAGCGCCACGGCGCGGGCTTGGTCGCTCGTCTCGGCCACCAAGACGCGGCCGATCTGCACGGCAATCGCCTGCGCCGCCGGCCCGCTGACGCGCACCAGGGAGGCAAGACGCGGCACCGACGGCCATGCCCCTTCGCCCAGGGCCTCGGCCGGGCCCACGGCATCAGCCGCGGTGTCCCCAACCACGACGAAGCCGACGCGCCCCGCGGCGCGCTCCCTGACGAACCGCAGCCCGGCCGCGGCATCGGCGTGGCTGCGGACGACGACGTGCTGGAGGAGATCGCCGAGGCTGGCGTCCACCGCGCGCTCGAATGCCTGATCGACCTCGATGTAGTCCGCCACCGAGCCCAGGTGGGCGACCGCGTCGCCGGACTCGGCAAGAATGATGCGGGCGCCGTCGCCGTACTCCGCGCGCGCCGCGTCGAGCTCCTCGAGCGACTGCAACCGCGCGACCACGCCGGCCAGCTCGTGCTCGCGGGAGCGGACGTCGCGGCCGAGCCCTTCGCGGCTGCCTCGGGCGATCGACAGCTCCGACTCGCGGGCGGCGCGATCGACGTGCAGCGACGCCATCGCCTCGCGCGAGCGGCGCAACGAGGCCTCGGCGGCGGTGCGCTCCGCGGCGGCGCGCTGGAGCTCCACCGACAGATCATGGCGCTCGACGTCGAGCTTGCCGAGCTGCTCGCCGATTCGGACCCGCGCCGCGGCGGCGTGTTCCAGGGCGTGGCGGAGCGCGGTGGCGGCGTTGACGGCCGCGTAGACCTCGCTGCGCGATGCTTCCACGTCGGACTCGAGCCCTTCGATGGTGCGGTTCGCGAGGGTGTGCGACGCTTCTTCCTGCGCGAGGACTTCCGCGGCCTGCCCGCGCTGCTCGACGGCGCGCGCCGCGGCCGCGCGGCGTTCGTCGAGCTCGAGCGCGGCGGGGGCGCGGCGCGCTTCGAGCGACTCGATTTCCGCGCCCATCACCAGGGCCGCGGCGCTGAGCGATTCGATCTGCTGCGTGTCGAACGCCGCCTGCTGCTGCAGCCGCCCGATCGACAGCTCGCGCGCGTGCGCCAGTTCCCGCGCCGACGTGGTCCGCCCATCGGCCTCCGTCAGTTCGAGGCGCAGCCGCTCCAGCGTCGTCTCGACTTCGGCGAGATGGCCCGCGGCCGCCGTCTCGCGGGCGCGCGCGTCGGCCAGCCGGTGGCGCGTCGCGTCGATCGCGTCGCTGAGCAGGCGATAGCGCTGCGCGAACTGGACCTTCTCCCAGCGGCGCAGCTCTTCCCGCAGCCGCTTGTAACGCCGCGCCTTGGCGGCCTGACGCTTCAGCGCGCCGCGCTGCTTTTCGACCTCGAAGATAATGTCGTCGACGCGGGTCAGGTTCTGCTGCGCGGCCTCGAGTTTCAGCTCGGCGGAGCGCCGGCGCGACTTGTACTTCGTGATCCCGGCGGCTTCCTCGATCAGCTGGCGGCGATCGGTCGGCCGCGCGCTGAGGATCTGTCCGATCTTGCCCTGCTCGATCACCGCATACGCCTTGATGCCGAGGCCCGCGTCCATCAGCAGATCCTGGACGTCTTTCAGGCGCACGACCTCCCCGTCGATCAGGTACTCGCTCTCACCCGACCGATAGAGGCGACGCGACAGCTCGACGTCGCGGACGATGAGGGGCTCGTCGTCGATGGTGGTGACGGCAGCCGCGAGCGGATCGCCGCTCGCCAGCAGTTCTCCGGCGGCCGCCGCGACGAGGGCTTCCCTGGGAGACAGCGGCGCCTCGCGCGCGAGACCGGCCCCCGGCACCGTGCCGTTACCGGGCACGCGTGACGCCACGCCGCTCAGGCGGAGACGCACTTCGGCGGCTGAGGTGCACTTGCGGGAGTCGCTGCCCTGGAAGATGACGTCCTGCATCTGCTCGCCGCGCAGGCTCTTCGCGCTCTGCTCGCCGAGGACCCAGGTGATGGCGTCCACCACGTTGCTCTTGCCGCACCCGTTGGGCCCCACGATGGCGGTGACGCCGCCGTCGAACGCGAGCTCCGACCGATCGGCGAAGCTCTTGAACCCGGCGATTTCGAGACGATTCAGACGCATAATTTAACAGTCCCGGCGGGCTCAGGGGCCCGCCCTACCTTCGGCCCCGCGGACGGACCACGCCACCGAAGCGGCTGGAAACGCTTCAAAAAGAAGAGGTTGTCGGGATACAGAGACTGAACACGGCCGTTACATTCCGGCACCCAACATCCCGCACAACGCGGGATGGCCCCTGGGGCCGAGGAACGGCGGTCAGTCTAACAAGGCCCCATACCTAGGGGCAAGAACTATCTACGACACAAGTAATAGGCCCAATGACCCAAGCGGCTACTGCCCGCCCTTGGCAGCCGTCTTGTTGCGCGCCAGCTCGGTAAGCTTCACGGCCTCACCAAACTGGGTGAGCGCGAACTGCGCCTGCGGATCCTTCGCGATCAGGTTCTTCTGCCGTTCGGTGACGCCGAACAGCGCGTCGTCGATGTCGTAGTGAATCATCGCCTTGATGAAGTCGAGGTCCTTCGCAAAGGACTCGTCGTCCACCTTGACCTTCTCGTCCTGCAGGAAGGCCCTGAACTCCGCGATCATCGCTTCGGTGACCAGGAAGCCGCGCGCCAGGCGCTTCTTGCCCTCGATCGCGGCGCTCATGCGGGTGTCGCCTTCCGCGGTGTAGCGCTCGGCGAAATTGGCGAATGCGGCGCGCGAGACCAGCGAGCGGCCGAAGCGCGTCGGGTTGAAACCCTGCACGGGGCCAAGGAAGAACTTGTCGGGCTCGATGCCGCCGCCGCTGTAGACTTTCCGGCCGGCGTCGGTGTACTTCAGCTGCGTCGCGGTATGGTCATGCTGCTCCTTCTGGTCGCGCAGCGTGTAGGTGAGGTACTCGTCGAACGCGTTGTCCCAGGGACGCTGAATCATCCGCCCGCTCGGGGTGAAGTAGCGGCCGGTCGTCAGCGCCAGGCCGGCGCCTTCGCTGATCTTATAGACCGACTGGACCAGCGCCTTGCCGAACGTGGTCTCGCCCACCACCAGCCCGCGATCGTGATCCTGCAGCGCACCGCTGACGATCTCCGAGGCGCTGGCGCTGTTGCGATTGGTCAGCGCGATCATCGGGCCGGTGAAATCGGGGTCGTCGGTGCCGCGGTAATCCTGGTCGGCGTTCGGCACGCGGCCGCGGGTGTAGACGATCATGTCGCCGCGCGGCAGGAAACGGTTGGCGATACGGATCGCCTGGTCGAGCGGGCCGCCCGGGTTGTCGCGCAAGTCGAACACCAGGCGCGTCATCCCCTGGGTCTTGAGCTTCTCGAGCGCGGCGCCCACTTCCCGGTCGGACGTCTCGGAAAAATCTCCGAGCTTGATGTAGCCGGTCTGCGGGTCGATCATGAAGGCGCCGCGGACGGTGACAATGTTCACTTCGTCGCGCTCGACGTCCATGTCGATCAGCGTGTCGTAGCCCGGACGCCGGATCGAGATATTGACCTTGGTGCCCTTGGGTCCCTTGAGCTGCTTGACCGCCTGCTCGCTGGTCCAATTCTTGGTATCTTCGCCCTTGATGCGCGCGATGACGTCGCCACGCCTGATTCCGGAGCGATAGGCCGGCGAGCCTTCGAACAGGGACATCACGTTGATGTCGCCGTCGATGACCTGGATCGAGATCCCGAGGCCGTAATACTTGCCTTCCTGCCGCTCGCGCATCTGCGCGTATTGCTTGGGATCGAAGAAGCTCGAATGCGGGTCGAGCGTCTGCAGCATGCCGCCCACGGCGTCATAGATCAGCCGGTCTGAGGGGAGGCTCTCGACATACTCCCGGTCGACCGCCGCAAGGGCAGCCGTAAACACGCGGTATTGCTGGGAAACCTGGTCCTGCGTCGCCTGGGCTGAGCTGCCGACGATGCCGCCGACCAGGGCCGACAGGAGAATCGCCACGCCGGCGACCGACAAAAACCGGGGGGTACGCATAGATAAATCCTAACAGACTTCCGGGGTGTATAATTCCCTCACCATGTTTGGCTCCGTCGGGGTACCG
>JBKJRJ010000072.1:0-12239 GCA_046594705.1 Vicinamibacterales bacterium | reverse complement strand
ACGTTGGTCTCTCATGGTGCTGTCGAAACCGTATCAGATTTCGTTGAGCACCGGGGATCCATCGGCGCGGCCGTTCCGGACGAGCAAGAGCACGGCGGCCATGCCGATGAGCGGGATCAGGCTGGCGCCGATCAGCAGCGGCTCGAAGGAATAGCGGTCGGCGACGAAGCCGATGACGAGCGTGGCGCCGATGGTGCCGATCCCCGCCGCCGTGCCCGCCATTCCGGCGACGGAGCCCACCGAGTCCGCGGGATAGATGTCCGCCGGCAGGTTCAGGATCATCGTCGACACCGCGGCATAGCCGAAGGTCGCGACGGCAAAGCAGGCCGCCAGCGTCCGCAGCGAGGTTGTGTCAACCGCGGGGATGAGAAAGAGCATGCCCAGCGTGCCGACCACGATCACGAGCTTTCGCGCGGTGCCGACGGCCCAGCCGCGCGCAATCAGGGCGCTCGACACGCCGCCCCCGGCGAAATTTCCCAGGTCGGCCGCGACGAACGGGACCCAGAACGCCAGCAGGCTGTCCTCCAGCGGGAAGCCGCGGGTGACGAGGAAGATGGCGAACCAGTCGGTGATGAAGAACCACACCGGATCGGTCATCGCCTTGCCCACGAGAATGCCCCACGTCTGCGGCAGGGTCAGCAGCGTGCGATAGGCGAGCGGAGGCGTCGGCGGGGCGCCCGACGGCTGGCCGTCCCCGTGGCCCCCGCCGCGGTTCGCGAGAATGTCTCGGCGCTCGTCGTCGGACAGCCGCGGGTGCGTTTCGGGCGACCGGTAGAGCCATCGGAACAGGGGGATCCAGAGGAAGCCGAGCAGGCCGGTGACGATGAAGGCCGGCCGCCAGCTACCGGTTGCCTGGTACACGCTCAGCACGATGATCGGCGCCAGCGCCGCCCCAATCGAAGAGCCGCTGTCGAACAGCGCGACCGCCCAGCCGCTCTCGCGCCGCGGGAACCACTCCGCCACCGCCTTCGTCGCCCCCGGCCAATTGGCGGACTCGCCGAGCCCGAGCAGAAAACGGAAGCCGGCGAAACTGCGCAGCCCGGTGGCCAGCGACGTGAGCACCGCCGACAGCGAGTAGAAGGCGACCGCGACCGTCAGCCCGGCCCGCGTGCCGACCCGATCCATCCAGCGGCCGCTCACGGTCTGCCCGACGGCGTAGGCGGCGCGGAACGCAATGAGCAGCAGCCCGAAGTCGGAATTGGTCCAGTGGAACTCGGTCTTCAGTACCGGCGCCAGCACGCTCAGCGTCTGCCGATCGAGGTAATTGATGACGGTCGAGAGAAATAGCAGCCCGCCGATGTACCACCGCAGGTGCCGGATCGGACGTTTGCCGGTGGCGGTCATGCCCGTCCCGGTCCGCCCTCAGCGAGGAGGGACGCGGAGTCGGGATCGAGATGGATGGTGACCTGAGGGTGGCGGCGCAGGAGTGACGCCGGCGTGCGCGGATCGATGGGTCCTTCGAGCGAGGCGCGAACCGCTTCCGCCTTGCGGCGGTCGGGCACGACGCAGACGATCGCGCGCGCCTCGAGAATCTGGCGAACCGACATCGTGATGGCGCTGCGCGGCACATCCTCCAGACCGGGGAACCAGCCCTCCCCCACCTGCTGCAACCGGCATCGTTCGTCGAGGTCCACCAGGATGTACGGCGCGGTCGTTTCGATGTCCGCGGGCGGGTCGTTGAACGCGAGATGCGCGTTTTCGCCGACGCCGACGAAGGCGACATCGACGGGCTCCTGCCGAAGGCGGGCGCCCACCTCACGGCAAACGCGCCCGGGATCGCCCTGATCGTCGAGCAGGTGATAGCGGCGGATCCCGGCCGGCCGGATCAGGCGCTCGAGCAGGTAGCGGCGAAAGCTCGCAGGATGCTCCGACGACAGGCCGATGTACTCATCGAGGTGGAACAGTTCGACCGCCGACCAGTCGAGGTCCGGTTCGCACACCAGCCGTTCCAGAAATGCGATCTGCGAGGCGCCCGTCGCGGCCACGATGCGGGCCGTGGCGCGCTCCCGGATAGCCGTGCGGATGTGCGCCGCCGCCTCGGCCGCCGCAGCCGCCGCCAACCCAATCGAATCCGCATGAACACGCACCTGCATGGGATACCTCGCTACGGCTGGTAGGCGAAGACGGTCCGCTGCGACCGCAGCCTCGCCCCGAGCGCCGCGGCGTCCACGTCCTGCACGGCGAGGCCGCCGGCGATGGCCATCTTCGCGGCGACGCCGGCGGCGTGCCCGATGATCATGTACTGCGGCTCCATCCGCAGCGTGGCATACGCGACATGGGTCGCCGACAAACACACCGGCACGAGCAGGTTGGTGGCCTGCGCGCGCTTCGGCAGCATGACTCGGTATGGAATCTGATAGGGCGTGACGGCGACCTGCATGTCCCCCTCATTCTCGACGGCGGCGCCGTCGGCGGTGGGGCGCCGCTGCACGTTGTGGGAGTCGCTGTTGTACGAACCCATGCCGATCGGATCGCCTTTCGTGAGGTCCACCTGGATGTCCTTCTGCGACATGACGTATTCCCCGATCATCCGGCGCGCCTCGCGCACGTAGAGCTGGTAGGGCCAGTGAGCGGTGTCGGCGAATTCGTCCCGACACAATCCCCACGTCTTGATTTCCGCGGCGAGGCTGGCGGGCACGCGGGCATCCGTGGCGAGGAAGTAGAGGAAACCCTGCAGGTAGTCCACGTGCGCCTGGCGGATGCGGGCGCGGGTGGCATAGCTGCCTTCCGGATAGTCGTAGCTGGCGCCAATATAGTCGGTCGAGAACGCGCCATTGTTGTTGGTGTCGGTTTTGCCGTTCTGCAGCACGTCGGCCTTCATGACGTCGTTGATGGCGAGCGGCCGCCCGAGCGCGCCCTCGAGCGCCGGCAGGTAGCGCGCGAGCAACGCGTAACGCGCAGCGTCATAGCGCGCCGGCTTCGGCCACGGCACCCGATTCTCCGGCGTGCGGGTCATGCACAGCCTGAAGTTGTAGGCCTGCACCCGCTTGTCGGCGGCGCCGACCGCGTCCTCGGATCGCCCGGTCACCTCCGGCAGGAGCGCGCCACCGGCGTCCCGGGGCGACACCGGCACGCGGAACTGGTGAAACGGCGTGCGGTCGCGGACGCCCGCGAGCGATTCGCCATACTCCGCGGTGCCCTCGCGCCCCCACGTATACGACACGCCGGCCTGGGCCATGAGATCCCCCTCATAGGTGGCGTCCACGAACACCTTGGCGCGAAGCGTGGCGCCGGCCTCCGTCACGATGCCGACAATCGTGGCGCCCGACTTCGACACGCCACCACGCTCCCGCAGCCGGCCGCGGACCACGGTGACGCCGGCTTCCGTGACCATCTCGCCGAACACCGCTTCGGCGACATGAGGCTCGAAATGCCATTCGATCGGCCGTCCGTACTTCTTCCCGATCCGCTCGAAGACTTCGAGCGAGTAGCCGCCGATCACCTGCTTCTTGCCGTAATCCGTCCATCCCAGGCCGCCCGACACCATGCCGCCCAGATGGCGATCGGGCGTCACGAGCGTGACCCGCAGTCCTTCGCGCGCCGCGGCCACCGCGGCGATGACGCCGCCCGCGGTTGCGCCGTAGACGAGCACGTCGGCCGTGCCGCGCCCGCCCGCGCGGGCGACTTGCGGCGCCGGCGCAGACGACGAGGCGGTCAGGCACAGCGCCGCCGCGACGGCCGTCAACCGCAGCGTCACTTGATCTCGCGGATCGCGAGGTCCTTGAACCGCATCTTGCCCTCGCCGCCGGAGTGCAGCTGCAGCGCGATGATGCCGTCGCTGAACTTGGGCTTGGGGTCGGTGTAGTCGAGCGCCAGGACGCCGTTGACCCAGCTGACGATGTGGTTGCCGTGCACGATGAATCGCACCTCGTTCCAGTCCGTCGGCTTCATCGCCTTTTCCCCCGCCGGACTCGGCCACACGATCCACTGGCGGCCTCCGGTCTCGTACAAGCCGCCGGTGTGCATGCCGGGCCGCGGATCCACTTCCACCTGCACCCCCTGAATCGAGGTACCCTCGATCACCGCGTGGTAGAAAATCCCGCTGTTGCCGGTGCCTTCCGCCTTGAACTTGCCGCGCATCTCGAAGTTGGCGTAGCTCTTCTCGGTGCCGAGATAGCCGTACTCCTTGGTTACCGCCTCGCCGAGGATCTCCCCCTGCTCCACGGTCCACTTCTCCGCGCCGTAGTTCTTCCAGCCGGCCAAATCCTTGCCATTGAACAGCGGCGTCCAGCCCTGACCCGCTTCCTGGGCCAGCACGCCGCAGGCGGCGGCCGCGACGAACAACATGACGAAGCGCGCGTGTCTCATCGATCTCTCCCGTTCTTGGCCTGTTGAATCAACTCGAGGTTACGTTCGTACGACAGTTCCGGCGACGACGCCGGGGGGTAGCGGTGGCCGCGATAGACCGGATACGCCTCGGTGCGGAGGTGCGCGAGCATGTGATGGCCGCTGCGCGACTGGCGCTCGTGCCGCAGCGCCGTGATATCGATCGGGGCGATCACGATGCGCTCGCCAGGTCCCGGCGAGGCCTCGGCGAGGAGGCGGCCGTCGAAGTCGACGACCTGGCTGCCGCCCGGCCAGGAATACGGCGGGTAGTGGCGCAGACTCGCCCCCTGGTTGGCCGCGACCACGAACGCCGTGTTTTCGAGTGCCCGGCAGCGATTGACGATCGTCCACCAATTCATCGGCTCGGTCGCGCCCCACGGGTCCATGTAGGCGGACACGCGGATCAGCACCTCCGCGCCGTTGGCGGCGAGCTGGCGGATGGCTTCTGGAAAGAGCCAGTCGTAGCAGATGGCGCAGCCGAGACGCCCGATCGGCGTGTCGGCCACCGGGAAGAGCGGCTCGTCGTAGCCGTCGAGATCCTGCGGACTCGAATGCACCTCATACGGGATCCAGGGATTGACTTTGCGGTACTTCGAGAGAATGCCGTCCGGCCCGATCAGGCAAGTGGTGTTGAAGAGCGCCCGCGGCCAGCGCGGATCCAGCTCAATCATCGAACCGCTCTGGATGTAGATGTCGTGCTCGCGCGCCTTGGCCTGCAGCCGATCGGTGTGCTCGTTCGGCACCGGCAGCGCCAGCTTGTCGCGCAGCTCCGCCACGGTGGGAAACACCGGCGCCGCATGCGCGAATTCCGGAAACACGACGAGGCGCACCGGCAGGAACGGCGCGGCACCGGCGACCGCCGCGTCGATCATCGCCAGCATCCGATCCGTATTCGCCGGCATCTGACCGCGATGCAGGGGATTGGCGAGATCGGTCTGGCAGGCCGCCGCCGAATAGCGAATCGGCGTCACCGCCGGCGCCTCGCGTCGGCTGCCGTCGCCGCGCTCCGCTCGAGTGACGGCACCGGGGCCGCCACGATGCGCGTATTGTAAGTGGCCAGGTAACGGCGATGGCGCGGCGTGTCGGGATAGCGCTCCGCCGGCCCATACGGATACCCGCGCATCGCGTGGAATGGCAGCGGCGAGACCGCGTCCGGCGTGGCCGACCGGATGTTCATCTCTTTGCTGTAGCCGTCCGCATACAGGAAGAAGGTACGCGACCAGCCCGCCGGCAGCGCCGGCAACCCGGCCGCCACGAAGGTCAGCGCCACCTCGTCGCCCGGGGCGGCGATCGCGAACATGTCGTCGCGACGCGTGAGCAGCGGCCGGGCGTCGCCATACCGCGTGTAGCGCCCCGCAGGGGTCTTCCATGGTGCCGCCGCGGTCACCCGGCTGTAGTCGTATCCGAAGGGCTCGCGGCCATCAGGCGATTGTTCGTGGGAGAACCCGCGTGCGCGCAGGACGGCGGACGCCGGGGCGAGCCGGGTGACCCGCGTCGGGAACCGCCCCCCGGACCGATCCACCAGAATCTGGTCCCAGTAGATCCGCATGTTGGTGACGATGCGCACCTCGCGCGACGGCCCGGCGAACCGTCCCGCCAGATCGACCACCACGGTCTGAGGACGGCCGACCGGGAACCCCATGTCGGCGATCGCCGTCTGCCAGGCGCCCGAGACATCGCGCACCTGCACGATCGGCGGCTGCATCGTCAGCCCGCGCTGGTGCGCGGCCACGTTGTCGGTCGAAAACGCGTAGTCGGTCCAGCCGGCCAGCAGCAGGACCGCCTGGTCGGAGCCTGGACCGAGATCCATCGTGATCGCATGGCTCGCCGCGTAGCCGCGAATGGAGGACCGCTCGAAGTCGTCAGGATAACGCCGGTCCATCGATCGCACCTGCGGCAGCACATCGTGGCCGTGATCGTCGGTGGCGCTCAACGGCGGGCGCGCGTCGCGCGTCACGTGCACGCGGAAGGGCGGGCGGGGCAGGTCACGCAGCCCTTCGTTCGGGAACACGCTGACCTCCACCGGATGATCCACGACCGCCAGCTGGACCCGATCGAGGAACATCGCTTCCTCGAGCTCGTTGGTCACTCGCAGCTGGTAGACGCCGTCGCGGGGCCGCAGCTGGTCGCCGCGGATGCGGACGTATTCATCGGGGTCCGGCGTGTTCCACGTGGCTGGCGCGAGCCAGTCACCCATCTCGCCGCCCCCGAGGAAATCGGTGATGAATTCGAACCGTGTGCCGTTCCACGTGAAGAGATACGGGCACGACGAGGGTTTGCGATCCAGCTCGGTCAGGGTCATCGGGCCCGTCGCACCTGCCGCCGGCGCCAGCTCGGTCTGCAGGATGCCGGACGGCCACAGCACCCGGACGATGTCGGCGGCCGGACGGCCACCGAGCCCGAATAGCAGATCGGCGGGCGCCACCGCCGGCGTGGCGGACGACACTTCCAGCTTGTGCCGAAGGCCGCCGGCGCGCATCTCGACCGATGCGCCAGCCGCTGTGCGATTGCTGACCCGCGCGGTCAGCCGCACGCGCAGCGCGCGCGTCCGGTTGCCGTCATTCCGCCACACCCGCGCGCTGCCATCGTCCAGCCCCACCACTACGTCGGTGTCGGCATCGCCGTCAAGGTCCCCGGTGCCCAACCGGGTGATGCGCCGTCCCGCCGGCGTCAGCGCGCCCAGGCCGGCGGCCGCGGTGACGTCGGTCCAGCTGCGGCCGGCGCCCCGGTACAACACCGGTGCACCGTTGGCGGCGACCAGCAGATCGAGCACGCCGTCGTTGTCGTAATCCAGCAGCTGCGCGGCGCTGGCGCCGCGCGAGCCGTCCGGACCGGCGTGCACGGTAAACCGACCCCGGCCGTCGCTGATCGCGAACGTCCCCGGCGCATCGGGCCGGGCGAAAAAGAAATCCGTGAAGCCGTCCTTGTTGATATCGCCGGCGGTGACGGCGGCATAACGCCCCGCGGCGCCGAGGCCCGCCGCGGCGGCGATGTCCGTGAACGTCCCGTCGCGCCTGTTCTGAAAGAGCGCCACGCCGTTCGACTCGGTGACGACCAGCACGTCGAGGTCCCGGTGATTGTCGAAATCGGTCGGCACCAGGGCAATCGCGCCGGCCGGGCCGCCGCTCAGCCCGGCGGCGGCGGCGATGTCGGCGAAGGTACCGTTGCCGTTGTTCCGCAGCAGTCGTGTGGCCCCGGCTGGTCCAGCGGTCATCACGTCGAGGTCGCCGTCGTGATCGACGTCCAGGAACGCCGCGGTACGCGCGGGCGCCGGTGACGGCAGCGCCGCCTGTGCCGTCACGTCATCGAACCGCCCGTCGGCGCCCTGGTGGAGCAAGCGGTCGCCCCCCTCGCGCAACAGGAAGAGGTCGGGCCGTCCATCGAGGTCGTAGTCACCAGCGATGGCGCCGGTGCCGCCGCGCCTCAGTTCCGGGCGGTCGAGCCCGGCCGAGGCGGTGGCGTCGGTGAAGCGGCCGTCCTGGTTGCGGAACACGCGAAACGTGGACGTCCCTGTCGCGACCAGATCCAGATCGCCGTCGCGGTCGAGATCGGCGAGCGTGAGATCCCGGGCGCCGAGCAGGCCGAAGGCATCGGGGGTGGCGTCGCGGAATGCCACACCCGGCGTGGCGGGCTGGACGAGTTCAGGCTCCACGCCGGTGGAGACCACCGCCTGGGCGTAGCGCCCCTGCTGCAGGTACCCTTGTGCGTAGGTGACGCCATAGGCACTGTCGCGCAGCGTCTCGAAGCGGCGCATCGCCGCCTGCGCGTCGGCCGACCGTCCCGACCGCACGAGAGACGTCGCCAGCCCGTAGGCGGCCGTCACGTTGTAGGGCTCGCCGGTGAGCGCCGCCTGGAAGTGCCCGACCGCCTCGGCCGTCTCACGCTGCTGCAGGAGGACCTGCGCCAGCTGGATGTGGCTGCCCGCGTCGGCCGGGTCGAGCGCGAGCGCGCGGCGGAAGGCCGCTACCGCATCGGCTGGACGATTCTGCGCCTTGGCAATCAACCCGAGGAGATAGGCGGGCTGCGGCGCGTCGGCCATGCCGGCCTGGGCGGCCCGCGCTTCGATTTCCGCGGGTTCGGGCTGGCCGTCGTAGAACAGCGCCAGGGCGAGATTGAGCCGGGCCGCTGCGAGGCCGGGCTCGATCCGTAAGGCGTCGCGAAATGCCGAGGCCGCCGCCGCGTAATCGAACTGCTCGAGCCGCGCGACCCCGAGGTTGCTGGCGCGATACGCGCGCTCGAATCTGTCCCGGCGTTCGCTCTGTGCGTCGGCCGGCTGGGCGACCTGCGCGCCGGCGGCCGCCAGACCTATCGCCGCCAGGCCGATCGCCGCCAGGCCGATGGGCGCACGGCAGCGCAGCGCGGACGCCGCCAGCCAGACGGTCGTGAGGCGCCGCCGCATCATGACGCGCGCCTGATCGGGACCGCCGCGACGATGCCGCTGCCCTGCTTGATGGTGATGGTCTGATCGGCCGCGGTGCGGGCGACCGCTTCGGTCTGCCCGCCGGGCCAGGTGATCTCGATGGCCTTCACGGCCGTCACGGACCCCAATCCGAACGTCAGCGTCAACTCACTCTGGGAGAGGTAGCTCGAACCGGTCCGCACCAGCGCCCACTGGGTGGCGCCATTCTCGAGTGTCACTTTCACCCTGGCGCCGATACCATCACGGTTCGCGGCGGTGCCGACCGTTTTCACCCGCAGGGCATGATGGCGGTTGCCGCCGTCGTTGCGCAGCAGCCGGGCGGGCCCGTGGCTGACCGTGATCAGCAGATCGAGGTCGCCGTCGTTGTCCACGTCCGCATAGGCGGCGCCCCGTCCCACCACCGGTTGCTGAAACGCCGCCCCCATTTTGGTGGCGATCGCCTCGAACTTCTTCGACCCCAGGTTGCGGAACAGGTGCGGCGCCTGCGCATACGAGACCTTCGGCTGCACCGTGGCGATGTCGTCGGCGACATGTCCGTTGGCGGCGAAGATATCGAGCCGGCCGTCCAGATCGACGTCAAAGAAAAAGCACGCGAAGGTCAGCGACAGCAACGAGGCGCGCCCGATCGACGAGGCGGGCGCCTGATCGATGAACAGCCCGTTGCCGTCGTTCGCATACAGCGACATCATCTGGTTGGTGAAATTGCCGATCACGATGCCCGGGCGCCCGGAACCATCGAAGTCCGCCGCGTCGACGCCCATGCCGGCGCGCGCGACACCCGCCTCGTCGAAGGCGACACCGGCCGCCATGCCGACGTCCGTGAAGGTGCCGTTGCGCTGGTTGCGGAACAGCCGGTTCGGCTCGGTGTCGTTGGTGACGAGCAGATCAGGCCAGCCGTCGGCGTCGTAGTCGAGCAGCGCGACACCCAGCCCCTTACTCGACGGATCGTAGACGCCGGCCTTGCGGGTGACGTCCTCGAACGTGCCGTTGCCCCGATTGTGGAAGAGCGTCGGCGATCGTCCTTTGTAGGCTTCCGGCGTGCAATAGGACTTGCGGGTCCCGTCGAGCGAGCAATGCAGGTCCTTCTCGATGGTCCACTCGACGTAATTGGCGACAAAGAGATCCAGCTTGCCGTCGCGGTCGTAATCGAACCACATGGCGCCGGTCGAGAAGGCTGTGAGTCCGACCCCGGCGGCCGCCGTCACATCGCTGAACTTGCCGGCCCCGGTATTGCGGAACAGGCGATTGCCGTCCACCGCCGTCACGTACAGATCGGTGCGGCCATCGTTGTCGTAGTCCGCGGCCGACACCCCGAGACCGTAGATCTCCACCGCCAGGCCGGACGCGCGCGTGATATCAGCGAACGTGCCGTCGCGATTGTTACGGTAGAGCGCCGGGTACGACGGGGCGCCGGGACGGCCGGGCCAGTTGCGCGAATTGACGAAGAAAATGTCGGGCCATCCGTCGGCATCCACATCGACGAAGGCCGCGCCGGAGCCAACGGTCTCCGGCAAGTACTTCTTGCCCGAGGCGCCGTTGTTGTGCCGGAAGCGGATGCCGGCTTTCGCGGTGATGTCCGTAAAGGTCAGCGCGACATCCTCGACCGCAGCGAACGCGGACGGAGCGACAGACGCCGCCTGGTAGGCGGTGCCTGGAGAGAGCAGCAACAAACCGGCGCAGAGCCACGCGGTGCGGGTGCGGAACGACTGACACATCATGGAGGTGACTAGCGGACAGGTTATGTCGCCCCGGACGGCTCGTCAAGGTCAGCGCGGCGTGGCCGCGGCCGTCGTCACGACCATTTTCCCTCCCAGCCCAGCGCCGGTGCCGCTGCCAGCCGCGCCAGCCCGAAATTCGGGTCCGGCGTGGCCGTGCCCAGCACGTACGACGCCAGCGTCTCCCCGACCACGGGACCCATCTTGAAGCCGTGGCCCGATCCGCCACCCGCGATCCAGACATTGGCGGCGATGGGATGGCGGTCGAGGATGAAGTGCGAATCCGGCGAGGCTTCGTACTGACAGACTTCGGATCGGAGCAGCGGCGCATCCGCGAGCGCGGGGAACCGCACCTCGAGAAAGGCCCGCGCGGCGGCGATTCCCGCGGGCGACGCGTCGCGCGCGCCGTCGGTGGGATCGAAGACGGGACCCGGCGTGTCGTCCGCGACCTTGAAGCCGCGATGGGCGTCGCCGGGGATACCGTAGATCAGCCGATCGCGGTAGTCCACCCACACCGGCATGGCGGGATCGAGGAACCGGGTGTCGCCGGGCGGCGTGCCGAAGTAATAGACCTCCTGCCGGGTGGCGGTAACCCGCGTGCCGACCGCGTCGGGAAACAGGCGCCCAAGCCAGGGGCCGCACGCGAAGACGAACACGTCGGCCTCGAGCGTGCCGCCATCATGGAGGCCGATGCGCCGGACGGGCGAGCCGGTCGGCTCGACCGGAATCTTCACCGAGGACTGGCGATAGCTGCCGCCTTCGGCGAGGAACCGCTCGAGCACGTGCTCGCACGCGCGGCGCGCGAAGAGGTAGCCGGCCTCCGGCTCGAACAGCACGGATGTGATGCTGTCGTCGAAGGCGATCTGGGGAAACCGCTTGGCGGCCGCCTCGGGAGTGAGGTCGTCGATCGGCAGTGTCGCCGCGTGAAGCGTCGCCGCCGAGGCCCGCCCGAACGCCGCGTTCTTGCCGAACATCCACAGCGCGCCGGTTTTCCGGAACAAGCCGTGCTGCCACGTGGCGTCGTGCGCCGTCCAGAGCTGCATCGCGCGCGCGGCCATCCGGGTGTAGACCGTGCGCGCGCCATAGGTGGCGCGGATGACGCGCGTTTCGCCACCCGAGCTGGACCGCCCGTTCCCCGGGCCCCAGGCGTCGACCAGGGTGACGCACGCGCCGCGGCGCCGGAGCTCGAGCGCCGTCCAGCCGCCGAACGCGCCGGCCCCAACGACGACAACCCGCGGTCCGACAGGTTGAGTCGTCCCGCGGGTCGCATTTTCAGCCGAATCCATTGCTGGTAGCCTCGCCGCCGCTGTCAGCACGTCCCGGCGAGTCGCCATAGCGCTGGAGACCGACCACAGACAAACACAGTGGGATCGGCCACAGACCAACACAGTTCAACACGGCTGAACCGCCACAGATGAACACAGCTCCACCGCCACAGACGAACGCACCTCAAACCGCCACAGATGAACACAGTGCAACACAGAAAAAAACTCTTCAACGCAGAAAAGAATCTGTGTTGGTCTGTGGCGGTCTCTGTTCGTCTGTGGCGGTCTGTGTTGGTCTGTGGCCGATCCAACTGTGGCCTAGAAGTACAGCTTCACGCCCAGCTGGAGCTGGCGCGCCGGGAACGCCGACGTGATCGTCCCAAACCCGTTCGCCGAGCGGTTGCCGTTCGCGCTCTGGAAGTTGGTGTGGTTGAACACGTTGAACGCTTCGATGCGCGCCTCGATGCGGCGCTGGGCACCCGGCAGGTTGAACGACTTGTGCAGCCCGAGATC
>JBKJRJ010000033.1:0-4275 GCA_046594705.1 Vicinamibacterales bacterium | reverse complement strand
TGCCGGTGTGGGCTTCGGTCTTGAGGATGGGCGGGCGCCAGCGGCCGTCGCCGTACACCTCCAGCGACAGCAGCGCCTCGACCGACGCCATCGTGCGGTCCGCGCCCTCCCGGTCCGCCTTGTTGACCACGAAGATGTCGGCAATCTCCATGATGCCGGCCTTCATCGCCTGCACCTCGTCCCCCGCCCCAGGCACCAGGACCACGATGGAGATGTCGGCGGTGCGGACGATGTCGACCTCGTCCTGCCCCACGCCGACGGTTTCAATCAGCACCACGTCCGTGCCGGCGGCGTCGAGCACGAGCGCGGCGTCCGAGGAGGCACGCGACAGGCCGCCAAGGTTGCCGCGCGTCGCCATGCTGCGGATGAAGACCCCCGCGTCCGCGACGTGCGATTGCATGCGGACGCGATCGCCGAGGATCGCGCCTCCTGTATAGGGACTGGTCGGATCGACCGCGATCACTCCGACCGTCTGGCCGGTCCGGCGCAGTTCGCCGATCAGGCGATCGACCAGCGTGCTCTTGCCGGCGCCCGGTGGGCCCGTGATGCCGACGAGGTAGGCGCGGCCGGTGTGACTGAACAGACGCCGGACGACATCGGCCCCCTGCGGAGATTCGTCTTCGATCAGGCTGATCGCGCGCGCGACGGCGCGCGGATCGCCATGGAGGACGCGCTCCGACAGCGAGGCAGGCGCGGGGGGCGTTGGCGAATTCCTCACTGGCTGAGGAGTTGACGGGCGATGACCAGGCGCTGGATTTCGCTGGTGCCTTCACCGATGGTGAGGAGCTTCACGTCGCGGAAGTACTTCTCGGCGGGATAGTCCTTCACGAAGCCGTAGCCGCCATGGATCTGGACGCAGTCGTCCGCCACCCGCACGGCGGTTTCGCTGGCGTAGAGTTTGGCCATCGCCGATTCCTTGGTCATCCGCTGGCCGCGGTCCTTCATGAACGCGGCGCGATACGTGAGCAGGCGCGAGGCTTCAATCCTGGTGGCGGCGTCGGCCAGCTTCCACTGGATCGCCTGGAAGGACGCAATGGGCTGGCCGAACTGCCGGCGTTCCTTCGCGTACGAACGGGCTGCCTCGTAGGCCCCCTGCGCCAGCCCGACCGACAGCGCGGCGATGCCGATACGGCCGGCGTCGAGCACCTGGAGGGTGTTGATGAAACCCTGGCCTTCCTCGCCGAGCATCTGCGCCGCCGGCAGGCGGCACTCCTCGAAGATGACCTCGCTGGTATCGCTGGCACGCATCCCGAGCTTGTTCTCTTTCTTGCCGGCTCTCATGCCGGGCGTGCCGTGCTCCAGCACGAACGCGGAGATCCCGCGGTTGCCCTTCGCGCGATCGGTGACGACCATCACCACCATCACGCCGCCGATGCTGCCGTGCGTGATGAAGGTCTTGGCGCCGGTGATGACCCAGCAGTCCCCGTCGCGCACCGCCGCCGTCCGCATCGCCGCCGCGTCGCTGCCGGCGCCGGCTTCCGTCAGGCCCCAGGCGCCCAGCACCTGCCCCCTGACCAGCCGGGGGAGATAGCGCTCCTTCTGCGCCGCGCTGCCGAACATATTGATGTGCGCGGTGCACAGGCCGTTGTGGGCGGCGACCGACAGGGCGACCCCGGGATCGACGCGGGCCAGCTCTTCGATGCAGATGCAGTAGTCAACCGCCGACATCGCCGAGCCGCCGTATTCCTCGGCGAACTGGATGCCCATCAGGCCGAGTGCGGCGAGCTTCGGCAGCAGCTCCGGGGAAAACTGCTGCGCCTCGTCCCAGGTCATGACGTGGGGCCGCATCTCGGCTTCCGCGAACTCGCGCACGGTGCGGCGGAGGATGTCCTGCTCCTCGCTGGGTCTGAAGTCCACTGTCTCGATTATAGCGGCCCACGGCTCATCACAACGATCCCAGGGACCAGCCCGCCACGACGGTCGGAAGAGGTCAGAGCCTCGTGTTCCTGGTGCGCGGAATGGACTCGGTGCCGAATTGTCGGCCGTTCTGGTACGATGCAGGCCATGCGCAACCTCTGTCGCCTCGCTCCTGTCTCCTGCCTCCTTCTGATGCTGACGGCGGCCACCGCCTCGGCCGACATCACCGGATTCCTCGGCGTCAATACGACGCCGGAGCGGCGCACGGTGAAGGGCCTCGCGGTCGGCGCGGGGTTGCTGATCGCCGGCTTCGAGGTCGAGTACGCCGACACCAGCGAGGATCTCGTCGTGCGCGGCCCGCGGCTGCGCACCTTCATGTTCAACGGGCTCGTGCAGACGCCGATCCCCGTCGCAGGCATGCAGTTCTACGGCACCGCCGGCGGCGGCGTCTACCGGGAAGGCTTGTCGGATCTGCCAAACGGCAACGAGACCAACTTCGGCATCAACGTCGGCGGCGGCGCGAAGATCTCGCTGGCCGGGCCGCTGCGCCTGCGGATCGACTACCGGGTCTTCACGCTGAGGGGAACGCCGCGGCACTCGAACGTGCAGCGGTTCTATGCGGGAATCAATCTCAAGTTCTGACAATAGAAGGCAGAAGGCATAGGGCCTTCTCCCTTTACTTGGGAACGATCGCGGGCGACATGTTGAGGACCTGCTGCAGGTTGAGCATGGTCTGGCCGCTCAGGAAGCACGCGGTGTACTTCGCCCACAGGTCCTGCGCCTCAGTCGGGAAGGCCTCGCGCAGGATGTCGGTGATGACGTATTCGACATCCTTCACCGGCGGATCGATCAGCCACACATAAATGACGGCGCCGCCTGGACCGGTTTCGATTCCTTTGAACACGCGCCAGGACAAGGCCTGCTGCTTGCGCTGCGGATCGGCGCTCCTGCTGAGCGCATCTTTGACGCGCGCGAGCACCGCCTCGAAATCAGCGGTCTTGTCGGGCTTGATGGCGCTGAACATGATGCCCGCGTCAGAGGTGAACTTACGGGAGGCGGGGACAGAGGGAGCGGGGGCGGCCGCGGCCGCGGCGGGGACCTGGCCCGGGAGAGGCGCGACCTGACCCGCGACAGGCGCGACCTGACCCGCGACAGGCGCCACAGGGGCGGCAGGGGTGGCAGGGGCCGCCGGGGGCTGCGCCGGAGTGGTGGATTGCGCCGCGGCGGGCCATCCCGCCGCGAGCGCCATCACGAAGACGAGAGAAAGTGTCACGATTCGAATCACCAACAACTGCCCACGACCACTACCAACGGCCCGCGACCGTCACCTAGCCGCCGAGCTGCGTCAGGCTCAACTTGCTCAAGCCGGCCGAGAACGCGCCCGCGTAGCGCTCCCACATGGCCTTCGCACCGGGGTCGCGCTGCTCGTCCGGCGTCATCGTCCGGAGCAGCATGTTGAAGAGCTCGTACTCGCTGTTCGGCACGGTCGGTTCGAGGAGGACCACGTACAGCGTGTCGGGTCCGAACGGTTCGGTCGACTTGTACACCTTGAAGCCGGCGGCCTGCTTCTTGAGGGTTTCATCCGCGGTCTTGGCGAAACCGGCCTTGAGCTTGCCGACCATCTCTTCGAAATCCGCGGTCTTGTCCGGCTTGATCCGGACCAGCAGAATTCCTGACGGCGTCGCGAACGGCACCTTCGGCGCGACCGCCGCAGGTTGCGCGGCCGCCGCGGGTTGCGTGGGCGCCGCGGCAGCCGCGGGGGGCTGCTGCCCTGCCGGCGGAGTGGTCGTGGCCTGAGCGAGCGCTGCGGCCGGCACGAGAGCCAGCGCGAGCGCGAAAGACGTAGTCACGAAAACACGCATCCCCAATTTCCTCCTTGGGCGAACGACAAGAACGGTCACTCTATCACAGCCGCGGAACACGCCGACCGCGCGGAACTCAGACAAAGACCGCCATCACTTCGTTGGCCATCAACATTCCCTGCCGGGTCAAGCGCAGCCGCGGTCCGTCCCGTATTAGCCATTTCTCATGCAGAAACGGCTCCAACGCCGCTCCATACCGTGCCCACACGTCGACGCCATACCGCGTTCCCGCCGCCTCGATGTCAACCCCCGCGCTGAGGCGGAGGCCCGTGAAGAGCGCTTCCTCCAGCCGGTCGCTGGCGGACAACACCCGGCGCTCCGTCACGTGATCCCCCGCGCTGGTCACGCGCTCTATATAGTCCTCGGTCCCGGACACGTTCTTCCAGCGCACGCCCCCGTAGGTCGAGTGGGCGCCACAGCCGAAGGCGAGCCACTCCCCGTCGGTCCAATACTTGAGGTTGTGACGGGACGCCATCCCGGGCCGCGCCACATTCGAAATTTCGTACTGCGCGAGCCCGGCATGCTCCAGGCGCTGCATCGCCTGCAGGTACATCTC
>JBKJRJ010000110.1:0-5996 GCA_046594705.1 Vicinamibacterales bacterium | reverse complement strand
CTGAGGCGACGCGACTGGACGAATCCCGAGCCGTTCGGCCTCCGCCCGCAGCGCGAAGGAGCCTTGGCTGACGACTTTGTCCCCCGCGGACAGGCCACTCAGCACGGTCACCCGATCCCCCGTCGAGTCCCCCACGGTGATCTGGCGCTCGCGGAAAGCGCCGACGGCACCGCTGTCGGGAACGAACACGACCGTCGCGGCGCCGATGGTCTGGACCGCGCCTCGCGGGACGCTTACGGCCGGCTTGCCTTCGCGGCCGGCAATGCTGACGGTCACGAACATGCCGAACCGCAGCCTGCCGCCTGGATTGGGCACCTCCACGCGGACCTGCGTCGTCCGCGTCTCCGGCCGCACGTCGGGCGCGATGTAGGTGACGCGGCCATCGAGGTCCTGCCCGGGGTAGGCCTCGGCCGACACGGTGGCACGGGCGCCTGCTGCGAGCGCGACGACATCGCGGTCGTAGGCATCGGCGATCACCCACACCGGGGAGAGCGAGGCGATCGTGGCGAGCATGGTCGACGGCTCGACCGCCGTACCCACCGTGGCCGGCCGCTCGAGGATGACGCCGCCGTCCGGGGCGACGACCCGCAGCGAGGAGCCGGCGATGTCGCCGTGGCCGGCGCCGCCGACGGCGGCCGGGTCGAGGCCGAACAGCCGGAGCCGCGCGGCGGCCTCGCGGACGTCCGTCTCGTGGCGCACGTGCTCGGCCCGAACCTCCTCGAGCTCCTGCTGGCTGGCCGACCCGAGCGCGGCCAGCCGCTCGGTGCGACGGAGCTTGGCGTCACCCGCGGCCAACTCCGCCGCCCCGGCGAGGTAGCGCGCCCGCGCGGCCGCGACGTCCGGACTGTAGATCTCCGCGATCGTCTCGCCCCGGCGGACGGCCTGGCCAAGCTCCACCGCCATGCGCGTCACGCGGCCGCTCACCAGGGGCGTGACGGTGACCCTTCGATAGGCGTTCGGCTGGACCGTTCCTGGAAGCCGCAGGGCACTCGCGACGGTCGTCGAGCCCACGGTCTCGACGACGATCCCGGAACGCTGTAATGAGGCGGCATCGATCTGGATCACTCCGCTGCCGGCGCCGGCCGGGGGCGCCTTTGCCTTGGTTGGTTCGTGCGTCACTGCCGGCTGACGTTGGCGAGCCGCGCCGCCCGGCCAGAGGTATGTCGTCGCGGCGCCGGCGGCAAACAGAGCGGCCGCCACCGCTATCGCTCCCCACCTGTTGATCGTCACTGCATCTCTCCTGTCGCCCGCCGAAGGGCCGTCTGCGCCGAGAATAATTCCGCGAGCGTCTCAGTGACCGCCGTCTCGAACTCCAGGAAGCGCCGCTGCTCGTTCAACACGTCGAAGAGCGTGGCGCGGCCCAAGGTATAGGTTTCGCGGATGACCTCGAGATTGCGCTGCGCGAGGAGCCGCGTCTCTTCCGAGTACGCGGCCATCACACGCCGCGCGGCCTCCACCCGTGCCGTCGCGGCGGCGACCTCGCTCCCGGCGGCGAGCTGCGTCGCGGTCAACCTGTGCGCGGCAGCAGCTTCCCGGGCCTGCGCCGCGGCCCTGGTGCCCTGGGCACGATTCCAGAGGGGGATCGACACGCGCACCCCCGCGGCGAGGTTGTGAAAGACGCCCGCGATCGGAACGATCTCGCCGGACGGGCCGAGGCCACCCTGCGGGAAGCCCTGGGCCATCCGCATGTAGCCGCCGAACACGCTGATCTCGGGCTTGCCGTCCTGCGCCGCCTCGTGGGCCCGCGCCCGGGCGACGGCGACCTGGGCGGCCGCTTCGCGAACGTCGGGACGCTCGACCAGGGCGCCGACCGTGGGCGGCAGCACCTGCGCGCGGACCACGGCGTCCAGCGGCGCCCTGAGCGTGAGCCCCGCGGACGCCGGACGTCCGAGGAGCGGCTTGAGTCCGGCGAGCGCGGTGGCGACCTCGCCGGCCGCGCGCTCACGCTCCCCTTCCAGCTTGCGCAACTCCACCAGGGCGACGTCGCGGTCGAGTGGAGGGGCGGCGCCTTCTGCCGCGCGCGTCCGCAGCAACTCGTAGGTCCGGCGGCCGGCGTCGAGAACGGCGTCCGCGATTTCCCGTCGCCGTGCCGCGACCAGGACCGCGCCGTACTGCTCGCGAATCGCCGCGGCCAGCAGACGCTCGCGATCGAGGACCGAGGCCTCGGCGGTGTCCACCATTCGTGCCGCCGTCTCGATCCGGGCGCCTCGCCTGAAGGCGTCGAGTGGCAAATCAAATTCGAACGTCGTCTGGCGATCGGCGCCGCCCACCTGCTCGCGCTGATCGAACGAGACCTCCGGGTTCGGCCGCAGCGCGGCCTGCCGCCGCTCCCCCCTGGCGGCGTCGATTTCGAGGCGCGCCGCGCGCATCGCCGGTTCCGCCCTGAGCCCCTCCGCGATCGCCCCCTCCAGCGACACGCCGTTCACCGGATCGATGACGACCGACGGCGCGAGCTGCGCCTGGCTCGGCGAGGCGGCCAGGACCGCGGACAGCAACAGAACGCACGACATGGGTTTCACTGCACACTCCCCTGAAACGATGCGGACTCGCGGCCGGCCGGACCAGTCCACTCCACAGTCATCTGCCAGGCGCCCGACATGCCGAACTCGCCGCTCGCGTGATAGCGACCCGGCACTGCCGTCGGCACGACCTCGATCCCGGCCGGCATCACCATGCCGGGCATCGGCATCGCCGCCGCGAGCGTCACCGGGCCGGCATCCATCAGCCGGCCGCCGGCGTCGCGGAACTCGAGCCAGAAGCGGTTGCGCCCCTGGCGGAGCGCGCCGGACTCCGACAGGAGTGTCAGGCGCACGGCGCCGCTCGACACCGTCTGGATCGGCGTGCCGGCGACATCGGTCGCGGCGCCGCGCGTCTGTCGCCATTCCGCGGCCACGGCACCCAGTATGAGCATCACCACCGCCGCCCAGACGAAGGCGGCACGGCGGCCGCCCGACGGCACCCGGACGGCCGGCGCGTCGGGCGCCTTCGGCAAGTGCCGCGCGTGCAACCAGTAGAAAACGACCGGCGTGACGATCAGCACGTGCAGCAGCGACGACACCATGCCGCCCAGCACCGGCGTCGCCAGGGGCTTCATGATCTCAGCCCCCGCGCGCGTGCTCCACATGATGGGGAGCAGCCCGGCGACGACCGTGGAGACCGTCATCAGCTTCGGGCGGAGCCGCAGCAGGGCGCCTTCGACAATCGCCTCGCGCAGCTGGGTGCGGCCGAAGCCGGGGCCGTCGAGCGCCCGGCGCCGGGCGACCGCATCCTCCAGATAGATGACCATCACCACGGCGGTCTGCACCGCGGTGCCGAAGAGCGCGATGAACCCTACCCACACCGCCACCGAGAAGTTGTAGCCCGTCAACCAGAGCAGGTAGACGCCGCCGGTCAGCGCGAACGGCACGGCGAGCAGGACGTGCGCCGCCTCCATGGCGGACCCGTAGGTGAAATACAGCAGGACGAAGATCACCAGCAGCGCGATCGGCAGCACGATCCGCAACCGCGCCCGGGCGTGCTCCTGATTCTCGTAGCGCCCGCTCCATCCCAGGTAATAGCCGGCGGGCAGCGTGATGCGCTCGGCGACGACACGGCGCGCCTCGGCGATGAAGCTGCCGATGTCCCGCCCCTGCACGTTGAGGAGCACGGTGGCGACCAGGAGCCCGTTCTCCGACGAGATCATGGCGGGCCCGCGCTGCGGCTCGATGCGCGCCACGTCGCGCAGCGGAATCTGGGCGCCGCCCGGCGCGGTGACCAGCACGTCGCCGAGCGCCTGCGGATCCCGCCTGAACTCCGGTGCGTAGCGGACCCGGATCGGGAAGCGCTGCCGCCCCTCGATGGTGCTGCTCAGCACGGTCTCGCCGACCGCGGTTTCGATCACATCCTGGATGGCGCCGACGCCGATGCCAAACCGCGCGGCGGCCGGGCGGTCGATGGCGATGTTGAGGTACTGGCCGCTCGTGATCTGCTCCGCGTATACGCTCTGCGCACCGGGCACGCCCCGCAGCAGGCGCGCGGTGTCCGCGGCCAGCCGCTCGAGCTGCGCCAGGTCCCCGCCGAAGATCTTCACGCCAAGCTCCGACCTGATGCCGGTCGACAGCATGTCGGTCCGGTTGATGATCGGCATCGTCCAGATGCTCGCGACACCCGGCATGGTGACCGCGGCGTCGAGTTCCTGGCGCAGCCGCTCCATCGTCATGCCCGCGCGCCATTGCGCCTCAGGGCGGAGATGGACGATTGTCTCGGTCATGTTCAAGGGAGACGGATCGGTCGAGCTGTCGGCACGCCCCACTTTGGCGACGACGTATTCCACTTCCGGCACCCGTGACAGCGCCCCGTTCTGCCGCTGCGCCATGCGGGTGTTCTCCTCGAGCGAGATGCTCGGATCGGCGATCGGCATGAACAGCAGCACCCCTTCGTTCAGCGGCGGCATGAACTCGCTGCCGATGCGGGACCCCACCGCCATGGCGCCGCCGAACAACAGGACCGCGATGGCGATCGTCGTGCCGCCGTGCCCGAGCGCCCAGTCGAGCACCGGCCGGTAGGCCCGGCCAAGCACCCGCATCACGGGATTGGCGTCTTCGGGGCGAAGGTGGCCGCGGAGCAGGAACGTGCAGAGCACGGGCACCAGGGTGACGGCGGCGATCGTCGCGGCGAGCACCGCGAAGGTCTTGGTAAACGCCAGCGGGTGGAACAGCTTCCCTTCCTGCCCCGTCAGCGCGAACACCGGGACGAACGCCAGCAGGATGATGGCCATCGAAAAGAACACGGGCCGACCCACCAGGCGGGTCGAGTCCAGCACGGCCTGCCACACGGCCTGGCGGTCGTCGAGGTCCACATGGCGCTGTTCGAGGAATCGAAAGGCGTTCTCCGTCACTACGATGCCGGCGTCCACCAGCACGCCGATCGCAATGGCAATCCCGGCCAGGCTCATGATGTTCGACGACAGCCCCGCGTAATGCATGCCCAGGAACGCGGCGAGCACGGCCAGCGGCAGCGGCAGTGTGACGATCAGGATCGAGCGGAAGTGCATCAGGAACACGACGTGCGCCAGCGTCACGAGCGCGATTTCCTCGAGCAGCGCCGTCCGCAGCGTGCCGATCGCGCGCTCGATCAGGTCGGATCGGTCGTAGAACGGCACGATGCGCACGCCAGGCGGAAGCCCCGGCGCGATCTGAATGATGCGCGCCTTCACCGCATCGATGACCTGCTGCGTGTTGACCCCGGAGCGCGCGACGATGACGCCGCCCACCGCTTCGTGGCTGCCCTTCACGAGTGACGCGACGCGAAACGCGTCGCCGATCTTCACGGTGGCGACCTGGCTGAGGAACACGGGTACACCGGCCGAGGCGCCGACCACGATGTTTTCGAGATCCTCCGTGACGCGACCAGCCCGACGCCCCTTACGATCATCCACGCGCCGTTGGCCTCGACGACGTTGCCACCGACGTTGCGGTTGCTCTCGCGTACGGCGCTGACAACCGCGCTCAGCGGGATGCCATAGCCGCGCAGCCGGTCGGGGTTGACGTCGACCTGGTACTGCTGCACCGTGCCGCCAACCGAGGCGACCTCCGCGACCCCCGGCACCGCGTTCAGTTGGTAGCGCACGAACCAGTCCTGGATGGATCGCAGCTCGCGCAGCGAGCGCCCTTCCCCTTCGACGGTGTACCAGAAGACGTGTCCCACGCCGGTGGCATCGGGCCCGAGGGTGGGGACCACGCCGGCCGGCAGTCGCGAGGCCAGCAGGTTCATGCGCTCGAGCACGCGCGCGCGGGCGAAGTAGAGGTCCACCACGTCCTCGAACACGACGTAGACCATCGAGAAGCCGAACGCCGACTGCGATCGCACGACTCGCACGCCGGCGAGGCCCTGCAGTCCGCTGGTCAGGGGGTAGGTGATCTGGTCTTCAACTTCCTGCGCGCCATGGCCGCTCCAGTCGGTGAAGACAATGACCTGGTTGTCGGACAGATCCGGAATGGCGTCGATCGGCGTGGCGG
>JBKJRJ010000064.1:0-13403 GCA_046594705.1 Vicinamibacterales bacterium | reverse complement strand
CGAAGTCATACTGGTCGACGGTGCGGAGCGAGCCGCCGCTGCGGCTGCCGTAGATGATCGAATCCCTGACGTAGCTGAACTGCGGCTCGACGTAGAAGCCAAGCACCAGACCGCCCGCCCCCGTCGCGGTCGGCTGCATGCGCCGCGCCACGCCTGTCGAAAGGTCGAACGTGTACGGCAGCACGGATCCGCCGCCATCGACGACATAGAAGCGCGCGCCGGTCGCGCTCCAGGCGTTCTGGTGCGAGCTGGAAGGCGTCCTGTATGAGCCGTCCACGGTATCGGGGCGGGTCGAACCGTCGGTGATCCGCGTCATCCTGGACTGGAACACCGGGTCAACGATCGTGCTGCCGGCGGGCCCCAATACCGGCACCGCCGGCTTCTCGTGCGGGAAGCGATCCGTCACGGCCTGGTAGGGGCCGGTGGACGTCACGACAGCCGGACCAGGCGCGGGCGGTGGTGGAGGCGGCGGGGGCGTCACCGGAACATCGGTGGTGAGGACGACGGTCGCGCTCGTGAGCGTTCCGTTCATCGAGTAGAACGTCGTGTCGAGCACCAGCGGGTAGGTCGGCGGCGCGTCGCTCGCGTAGAGGATGGCATCGTTGCGCCGATAGATCACCCGGCCATTCTCGACCGACACGCGGAAGCGATCTCCCGTCGTCATGGCCCCTTCGGTCCGGTAGACGCCGCGCTCGCGGATCTCCCACGTCCCGCCCGGCCAGAAGCCTAAGGCGTAGTCGATAGTGGAGGAGTCAGTGCCGGCGGACAGGTCGGCGCCAAGGCCGGCGAGGAACCGGCTGCCGGCACCGGGCACGAACTCGGCGTAGCCGTCACCGGTCAACCGGGTCGCGCTGTGGGCTCCGGCGTCCGGGCAGCCGTCGCAGCCGCTCGACTTCGTCAGCGTTCCGTCGCTGACGTTCACTTTGACGGGAGTGTCCCAGCCAGTGAGGGTTTGTGCCGTAAGTGGCGCGGCTGAACAGACAGCTACCGCCACCCCTGCGAGGAAAAGTGAGAGTTTCATTTGGAGTTGCGGGTCTAAATCGCAATCGCGGGACCATCGGCCCCGCCGCATGAAACGGAGGTTTTATTGGGATTACATCGAGAAGGGCAGGCGACCGGCGAGGTCGACGATTACAAGCCTGGTAGGACGGTTACGAAACAGCTACCTACGTCGGCCGTATCGGGCGATCAGTTGACGCCGCCGGCCAGCAGTTTGAGATCCACCTGCCGCTGTTCGTCGTCGCCGATCACCAGGCTGGTGGCCTCCTTCGAAAGCCGCTCGAAGAACTCAGGGCCGGCCGGGAGAGCACCCACCCGCTCGCGCGGGACCGCCGCCACGAAGTAGCGGCCCGCCATAAGGCCGTTGATCCTGTAGTGGCCCACCTGGTCGGTGCCCGACCGCCGTGTCTTGAACGACGTCGAGCGCCAGGACGCCTTGTCTTCAGAAAACAGGATCAGAGCGGCCTCGGTCACCGGCTGTCCGGCGGCGTCGGTGACGTTGCCTTCGAGCGTCGAGGCGCGGGAGGTGAGGACGATCGTGACCTTGTCTCCGGTCTTGAACTCGTGCGGCGTGTCGATGATGTTCTCGGCGCCCAGCATCACGGCTTTGAGATACTGATTCGGGACGCCGGTGCGCAACATCCACTCGCCGAGGAATCCCTTCATGTTGAAGGTCAGGTCCGGCGACACCACGGCAGGCTGGGGCGACGACATGCCGGGCCCGTCTTCCGGGTTGCCCATCGTCGCGGTGATGCGGAACCCCTGCGGTGTCTGCGCCGGCGGGCCCTGTTCGAACACGACCTGTCCCGCAATCGTCGCGCCCGGCGTTGTCACGATCATCAGGTTGTCGATGTCGGCCGCGAGCGTGAGCGGGAGCGCAGCCATCTCGCCCGCCTCGTTTGTCGAGCCGTCGGCGTTGACGGTCTGCTGGCGCTGCTGCAGGGAGAGGCGGAAGGTGCCGGGAGGCACGTTCCGCATCTGGAAACGGCCCTGTTCGTCGGTGTTGAAGCCGAAGGCCGACGCGCCCATGCTGCTGGTGCTCCGCCTCCAGAGGTTGCCGCTGACCCGCGCGGCGGGCCGTCCCTGGGAATCCACCACGGTGCCGGAGACTTGGTACAGACGTCCCGTCGCCATCCTGATTTCGACACCAGGAATTTCAGTGCCCGCCCGCGCTCGTACGCGCTGCGCGGATCCTTCGTCGGCCGTCCCGGGGAAGTAGGTCGTCATCAGGCCGATCCTGTCCTCCTCGCTCTGCGGCGGCGCGTTTGGCGGCACGAACGTATTGCCGCGCGCCTCGGCGACCACCGCGTAGTCGCCCGGCGGGAGACCATAGATTCGGAACTGGCCCAGGTCGTCGGTCTGCGCGCCGCTTCCGGTGCGCTGCCCGCTGCTGCTGCCCGGCTGAAAGAGGAGCGTCGACACCGAGACTCGCACCATCGGATCGCCCGTGTCGTCGGTGACGCGTCCCGTGATCACCGCGCCGCGCTGCAAAGCGATTGTCGCCTTGGCGAAGGTCTGGCCGTGGGCGAGCACGATAGGAGTGCCCATGTCTGCGCCGGGACCGAGCGGCCGTTTCCCACCGTAGGCCATGCCCAGGTAAACCGCCGAGTACTGTCCCGCGGACGCGACCAGGCGGTAGACCCAGGCCGGGAGGCTGGCGAACTCGAAGCCGCCCTGCGCGTCGGTCGTCACCACCCTGGTGCGGATGGCGTTCGCGCCGGTCATGCCGACCGGCAGGCCGCCCGGCGGGGTCGTCAGGCGCACCGGCGCCGGCATCAGGGTGACGGAGGCCCGCCGCACCGGGTTGCCACTGTCGCCCGCCACCACGCGGCCGCTGATGATCCCCGTGCCGGCCGGTTCGGGCGGCGGCCGGCGACCGGGGTCGCGCGGCTGTTCCGCGATCGGGGGAGGCGCCGGACGTGGGGGCGGTGGAGGTTGGGCGCCTGCCGGAAGGTTGATCCCCAGGACCATAGCGGCCAGGACAGCGGCACGAATCGCAAACGGCACACCCACAGGACCTCCGGAACGGTAGACGGGACCCGATCGTTAGACGGTTGGACACCACATCCGGTCCCTCAGCCGATATACTGACAACCTATCAGCCTAAGGCGTCCTGAGGGGCGCTGCGGGGGACCCCGTCTGGGGGGGCGAATCCGGTGTGAACCCGGGAGGGGATAGCCACCCTCGAGCCCGTCAGCCAACCCCGCGGGCGGATCTGGAGGGTTCCTGTCGACTGCCGGCGCGTCTCGGCCACTCTTACCGCTCACCCTGACCGCGATCGGCGTGGTCTATGGCGACATTGGCACCAGCCCACTCTACGCGATGCGGGAGTGCTTCTTCGGCACCCACTCGGTGCCCGCAACCCAAGCCAACGTGCTCGGCGTGCTCTCGCTGATTATCTATTCGCTGCTGATGGTGATCTCGGTGAAGTACATAGCCATCGTCATGCGGGCCGACAACCACGGCGAAGGCGGCATCCTTGCGCTCACCGCGCTGTTGCCGCAGCGCGATGGCGCCACCCCACGCTGGCCGGTGCTGGTCCTGCTGGGCATCTTCGGCGCGGCGCTCCTCTACGGCGACGGGATCATCACTCCGGCGATCACCGTGCTGGGGGCGGTCGAGGGCCTCAAGGTGGCGACGCCGCTGTTCGAGTCCTTCGTGGTGCCGATCACCGTCGCCATCATCATCGGCGTGTTCTCGATCCAGAGTCACGGGACCGACCGAGTGGGCAAGCTGTTCGGCCCGGTGATGGTGGTGTGGTTCGTCGTGATTGCGGCACTGGGAGTGATGTGGCTGCTGCGCGCGCCGGTGGTGCTGACCGCTGTGGATCCGCGGCACGCCGTGGCGTTTTTCCAGGCGCACCACTTTCACGGCTTCGCCGTGCTCGGCGCCGTGTTCCTCGTGGTGACCGGCGGGGAAGCGCTGTATGCCGACATGGGACATTTCGGCAAGCGCCCGATCCGCATCGCCTGGTTCGGGCTCGTCCTGCCGGCGCTGCTGCTCAACTACTTCGGCCAGGGCGCGCTGCTCATCATCAACCCCGCCGCCGCTTCGCAACCGTTCTTTCTGCTGGCCCCGCAGTGGATGCTCTTCCCGCTGGTGGCGCTCGCCACCTTCGCCGCCATCATCGCCTCGCAGGCGTTGATCTCGGGCGCCTTCTCCCTCACGCGCCAGGCCATCCAGCTCGGCTACTGTCCGCGACTCGACATCGCGCATACCTCCTCCGCCGAAATCGGCCAGGTCTACGTGCCGCAGGTGAACTGGGCCCTGATGGTCAGCACCATCGTCATCGTCATCGGGTTCGGATCGTCCACCGCCCTGGCGGCGGCCTACGGGATCGCCGTGACGCTGACGATGGTGATCACGGCGATCCTGCTGCACGTCGTGGCCACCGAGCGGTGGGGCTGGCCGCGGCCCGTCGCCTTCATGGTGACGGCGGTGTTCCTCTCAATCGATCTGGCGTTCTTCGGCGCGAACGTCCTGAAAATCCTCCACGGCGGATGGCTGCCGCTCGTCATCGGCGCGGTGCTGTTCACGTTGATGACGACGTGGAAGACCGGACGCCGGATTGTGGCGACCCGCCTGATGGCCCGCGCCATTCCCCTGGATGTATTCATGGCGACGGTGGCCGAGCGGCGCCCGGCACGGGTGCCCGGCACCGCGGTCTTCATGACGGCGCAGCCTCGCGGCGCGCCCGCGGCGCTGGCGCACAATCTCCGCTACAACAAGGTGCTGCACCAGCACGTCGTCATCCTGATGGTCACCACCAAGCCGATTCCGCACGTGCCGGACGAGGAGCGTTTTCAGGTCAAGGACTACGGCGCCGGCGTGTCCGAGCTGACGGTGTGCTACGGGTTCATGGAGGATCCGGACATCCCCGCGGCGCTGACCGCGGTCCGGGCGAACGGGCTGGTGCTCGACGAGGAGGATGTGATCTACTTCCTTGGCCGCGAGACGCTGATCGCCACACGCACACCCGGGATGGCTCTCTGGCGCGAGCGGTTGTTCGTCCTGATGGCGCGCAACGCCGGCCGGGCGACCGCGTATTTCCGCCTGCCGCCCGAGCGCGTGGTCGAGCTCGGCGTGCAGGTCGAGCTCTGACCGCGCGGTCAGCCACACCGCGGCCGGTGACAGCGGCTACGTCGGTCCGGTGACGGGATCGGGCGCTGCCGGCGGGATGACCGGCGGGATGGTGCCTTCGGGATCCTTCGGCGGCACCGGCCCGAGCAGGGCGCGGAGTTCGTCCCCCTCGATGACTTCCTTGTCGAGCAGCAGCGTCGACAGCTGGTCGAGGATGTCGGTGCGCTCGCGCAGAACGCGCCGCGCCTCGTTGTGCGCGTCGGTCAGAATCTGTTTGACCTCGATGTCGATCTGTCGCGCGGTGTCCTCGGAGTGGTTGCCGCGCTCGTTCATGAAGGGCGTGTCGAGGAACTTGTTGCCGCGGTGGCCATCGTAATTGACCGCCCCCAGGGCCTCGCTCATGCCGAACTCCGTCACCATCGCGCGCGCGATGTCGGTGGCGCGCTGCAGGTCGTTCTGCGCGCCGGTTGAGACCTCGTTGAACGCAATCTCCTCGGCGCTGCGGCCGCCCAGCAGCACCGCGAGCTGCCCCTGCAGATCCCGCCGCGTCATGAGATAGCGATCCTCGAGCGGCAGCTGCATGGTGTAACCGAGCGCGCCGAACCCGCGGGCCACGATCGAGATCTTGTGGACCGGATCGAGCCCCGGCAGGATGCTCGCGACAATGGCGTGCCCCGACTCGTGATACGCGACGATCCGCCGCTCCTTGTCGCTCATCACGCGCCGCTTCTCGAGGCCCGCGATGATGCGGTCGATGGCATCGTCGAAGTCCTTCATGCCCACCTCGGTCTTGTCCTTGCGCGCGGCGAGGAGCGCGGCCTCGTTGACCAGGTTCGCGAGATCGGCGCCGGCGAAACCGGCCGTGCGCTGGGCGATCACCTTGAGGTCCACGCCGTCACTGACCTTCACGGTCTTGGCGTGGATACGCAGGATGTCCTCGCGGCCCTTCACGTCTGGCTTGTCCACCAGGACCTGCCGGTCGAAACGGCCCGGGCGGAGCAGCGCCGGGTCCAGCACCTCGGGGCGATTGGTCGCGCCCATGATGATGATGCCCTTGCGCCCGTCGAATCCGTCCATTTCGGCGAGCAGCTGATTCAGGGTCTGTTCGCGTTCCTCGTGGCTGCCCATCGGGGACTGGCTGCGGACCTTGCCGAGGGCGTCAAGCTCGTCGATGAAGACGATGCATGGCGCTTTGGCTTCGGCCTGTGAAAAGAGGTCGCGGACGCGGGCCGCGCCCACACCCACGAACATCTCCACGAACTCCGACCCGCTCAGGCTGAAGAAGGGCACCTTCGCTTCACCCGCCACGGCCCGCGCGAGGAGCGTCTTGCCGGTTCCCGGCGGGCCCACCAGCAGGACCCCCTTGGGGATCTTGCCGCCGATCGACGTGTACTTCTTGGGCGTCTTGAGGAACTCGACGATTTCCTTGAGCTCGCCCATGGCTTCGTCCACACCGGCGACGTCCCCGAAACTGGTCTTGACGTCGTCGTCCGCAAACACCTTCGCCTTGCTGCGGGCGAACGACATGACGCCCCCCTCGGCGCCCCCCATGCGGCGCAGAAAGAAGGCCCAGAGCCCGACGATGAAGAGGAGAGGAATGACCCAGCCGATCACCTCGGTGACCCAGCGGTTGGCCATCTCGCCGGCGTACTTCACGCCGTGCGCCTCGAGCTCTTCAGGCAGCTTGGCGTCCACCACGCGAACGGCTGAGAAGGTCTTGCCGCGCTCACCAGCCGGCCCCTTGAGCGTGCCGCGGACGCGTTCATCCGACAGCGTGACGTCCTGGACCTTATCCTCGCGGACGTAGGCCTTGAACTCGCTGTACGGGACGGTGTCGCCCGTCTGCAATTGCAGGAAGAACGCCTGCGCCAGGGCCAGCAGGAGGAGGAACCCCAAGACGTACCAGACCGCGCCGCCGGGCGGCTGGCGGGAGCCGCCACGACGTTCGGTGCTGCTGCGATTCTTCGTGGGCGGTTTGGTGGTGTCGGCCATCGGATTACAAGGGTATCCCAGAGACGCGCCAAAACGGGTGGCGACCCACCTTAGGCGGTGACCGCCGCCTCGATCTTCTGGAACTGCAGCGCGCCGGCCTTGACCTCGATGCGGACCGTGTCGCCCTCGAGGAAGTCCCCCTGCAGGACGCGGACGGCCAGCGGGTCGAGCACCCGGCGCTGGATGGTGCGCTTGAGCGGCCGGGCTCCGTAGGTCGGGTCGTAGCCTTCCTCGATGAGAAGGTCCTTGGCCGGTTCGGAGAGCTCGACGCGGATTTTTCGATCCTCCAGCCGTTTGACCAGGCCGCGCAGCTGGATGTCGATAATCTGCCGCATCTCGGGCTTGGTCAGTGCGTGGAAGATGATGATGTCGTCGACCCGGTTGAGGAACTCCGGCCGGAAGTGGGCGCGCAGGGCGTCCATCACCTCCCGGCGGATGCCCTCGGTGAGGCCGTCACCCTTGAAGGCGGCGTCGGCGATCGCGTGGCTGCCGACGTTCGACGTCATGATCACGACGGTATTCTTGAAGTCGACCGTCCGCCCCTTACTGTCGGTCAGGCGGCCGTCGTCCAGCAACTGCAGCATCACGTTCAGCACCTCGGGATGCGCCTTCTCGATTTCGTCGAACAGCACGACGGAGTAGGGCCGCCGGCGGACCGCTTCGGTCAGCTGGCCGGCCTCCTCATAGCCGATGTATCCCGGGGGCGCGCCCATCAGCCTGGAGACGGTGTGCTTCTCCTGGTACTCGGACATGTCGATGCGGATCATCGAATGCTCGTCGTCGAACATGAACTCGGCGAGCGCGCGCGCCAGCTCGGTCTTGCCGACGCCGGTAGGGCCGAGGAAGATGAAGCTGCCGAGCGGGCGGTTGGGATCCTGCAGGCCGGCGCGGGCGCGGCGAATGGCGCCCGCGACCGCGGCAATCGCTTCCTCCTGCCCGACCACGCGCTGGTGCAGGCGCGCTTCCATCTTGAGCAGCTTCTGCACCTCGCCCTCAAGCAGGCGGCTGACCGGGATGTGCGTCCAGCGGGCGACGATGCCCGCGACGTCTTCCTCGTCCACCTCCTCCTTCAGCATCTTCTGGTTCTTTTGCAGCTCGGCGAGGCGCGTTTCCTCTTCCTTGATCTTCCGCTCGAGCTCGGGGAGCCGGCCGTACTGCAGCTCCGAGGCCCTGGCGTAGTCGCCGGCCTGTTGCACGCGCAGCATCTCGGCGCGGACCTGCTCGAGCTCCTCCTTGAGCGTGCGCATCGCCTGGATGGCGTCCTTTTCCTGTTCCCAGTGCGCCATCAGACGGGTCTGTTCTTCCTTGAGGTCGGCGAGCTCCTTTTCCAGCTTGCCCAGCCGCTCCTTCGACGCCTTGTCTTTTTCCTTCCGCAGCGCCTCGCGCTCGATCTCGAGCTGCATGATGCGGCGCTTGACTTCGTCGAGCTCCGCCGGCATCGAGTCGATCTCCGTGCGCAGCTTCGAGGCCGCCTCATCGATGAGATCGATGGCCTTGTCGGGCAGGAACCGATCGGTGATGTAGCGCTGGGAGAGCACGGCCGCGGCGACGAGGGCCGAGTCCTTGATTTTGACGCCGTGATGGACTTCGTAGCGCTCGCGCAGGCCGCGCAGGATGCTGATGGTGTCCTCGACGGTCGGCTCGCCGACCAGCACCGGCTGGAAGCGGCGCTCGAGCGCGGCGTCTTTCTCGATGTGCTTGCGATACTCGTCGAGCGTGGTCGCGCCGATGGTGTGGAGCTCGCCCCGGGCGAGCATCGGCTTGAGCATGTTGGCCGCGTCCATCGACCCCTCGGCGGCGCCGGCGCCGACCACGGTGTGGAGCTCGTCGATGAACAGGACGACCTGGCCGTCGGAGTCGGCCACTTCCTTCAGCACCGCCTTCAGCCGCTCCTCGAATTCGCCGCGATACTTGGCGCCGGCGACCAGCGCCCCCATGTCGAGCCCGACGATCTTCTTGTGCTTGAGGCCCTCGGGCACGTCCTGGCGGATGATCCGCTGCGCCAGCCCTTCGACGACCGCCGTCTTGCCGACGCCGGGCTCGCCGATCAGCACCGGGTTGTTCTTGGTGCGCCGCGACAGCACCTGCACCACCCGGCGAATCTCCTCGTCCCGGCCGATTACCGGGTCGAGCTTTCCCTTCCGCGCCAGCTCGGTCAGGTCGCGGCCGTACTTCTCGAGGGACTGGTAGGTGCTCTCGGGCGTCTGTGACGTCACGCGCTGGTTGCCGCGGACCGAGGTCAGCGCCTGGAGGATGGCGTCCTTGCCGGCCCCAAGCGTCTGCAGGATCCGCGCGGCGGGCGCGTTCCGGCCAGACTCGCCGGCGATCGCGAGCAGCAGGTGCTCCGTGCTCACGTAGTCGTCCTTGAGGCGCGCCGCCTCCGCTTCCGCGGCGTTCGCCACCTGGCGCAGCCGCGACGACAGCCCCGGCTGCGATCCCCCCTGGGCTCTCGGCAGCTTCCCGATCTCGGCGCGAACCGCGGCCGCGGCCGCCGCGGTGTCCACCGTCATCTTCCGCAGGATTTCGGGGACGATACCCCCGTCCTGCTCGATCAGCGTGAGCAGGACGTGCTCAGGGGTGATCTCCGGGTTCCCGTCACGGTCGGCGAGCTGCTGGGCGCCGCTGATCGCCTCCTGGGCCTTCTCGGTGTATTTCTGGATATTCATGCTGGTTTCACCAAGCTTCGGGGGACGGGCTCCACCGCTGGATCAAGTCCTGGTTTCGGACTTTTTGACCGTTTCCCACGTGTCGCGCTGTTCCTTGCTCAACGAGCGGGGGAGCTGGATGTCGATCGTCGCGTACAGGTCTCCTTTGGTGTCGGACTTGCCGACGTGCGGCATGCCATGCCCCTTGAGCCGGAAAATCTGTCCCGGCTGCGTCGTCTCCGGCACCTTGAGCCGCACGGAGCCGGTAATGGTCGGCACCTGCGCCTCGCCCCCCAGGACCGCCGCCGTTACCGGCAGCGCCACCTTGACGTAGAGATCGTCGCCCTTGCGTTCGAACACCGGGTGCGGCTTGAGGCGGACGCGCAGGTAGAGGTCACCCGACGCGCCGCCGCTCGATCCGGCCTCTCCCTCGCCGGAGGCGCGCACCCGCGAGCCGTCCTTGACGCCGGCGGGAATGCGGACGTCAATGCTGCGCGCGTGGCCGCCGAGCGTGATGGAGATCCGGCGCATGGCGCCGTGGTAGGCCTCTTCGAGCGTGAGCTCGGCCTCCGACTCGATGTCTCTGCCCTTTTGACTGCGGGGGGCGCGGCCGCGTCCCCGGCCCTCACCGCCGCCGCTGCCGCCGAAGAAGGTCCGGAAGAAGTCCGAGAACGGGTCTTCGCCCCCGCCGCCCCCGAACATGTCGCGCATCTCGTCTTCCGACATGCCCCGGCCGCCGCCGGGGCCGCCCATGTTGATCGTCCAGGCGCCGCCCTCACCGCCAGACCCACCGGCCCCGAAGGGGGAGCCGCCCGGAAACGGTTGGCCGTGCTGCTGAGCCTGCTCGTATTGCCGCCAGTTGGCGCCGAGCTCATCGTACTTTCGGCGCTTTTCCGAATCGCCGAGGACCTCGTTGGCCTCGTTAATTTCCTTGAACTTGGTTTCCGCCCCTTTGTCGTTGGGGTTCACATCGGGATGGTGCTTCCGGGCAAGCTTCCGGTACGCCTGCTTGATCTCTTTGTCGGTGGCGGTCTTCGCCACTCCGAGCGTGGCGTAGTAGTCCTTGAATTCCATCAGGCCGCACCCGAGTCCATCCTGATAAAGTACTCCCGACGCGCATGGACGTCCAGTTAACAGATTTCGTCACGATCGGCCTTCTCGTGCTGCTCGAAGGCCTGCTGAGCGCCGACAACGCGCTCGTGCTTGCCATCCTCGTGCTGGGTCTCCCTCGAGAGCAGCAGCGTCAGGCGCTGCGCTACGGCTTGCTCGGCGCCTTCACCTTCCGGGTCATCGCGGTCCTGCTGGCGGTCTACCTGATCAAGGTGGCGTTCGTAAAGCTGATCGGCGCCCTCTACCTGCTCTATCTCGCGTATACCCATTTCTTCGCAAGCGGAGGGACCGAAGCCCGGCGCCAGATCCGGCCCGCTACGTCATGGCTGGGCTTGCCGGTGTTCTGGGCCACGGTGCTCAAAGTCGAATTGACCGACGTCGTCTTCGCGGTGGATTCGATCCTGGTGGCGGTCGCGATGTCGCCCAAGACCTGGGTCATCATCACCGGCGGGCTGCTGGGCATCATCATGATGCGCCTGGTGATCGGGAAGCTGCTGGTGATGGTGCGGCGCTATCCGGCGCTGGTGGACGGCGCCTTCATTATCATCGCGTGGGTGGGCGTGAAGCTGCTGGTGGAGTTCTTCAACGTCCAGGGGTGGATCCACCTGGAGATCAACAAGTGGGTGTCGTTCGGCCTGATTGTGGTGATCTTCGCCGTGGCGTACGCCTATGCGCGAAAGATCGGCCCGGCGCCTGATGCCGACAACCAGGACGAGGCGTCGGATCTGTTTCTGAACGGGAAGTGACGCGGGCGTGAGCCGGAGCGGGGCCGGAGGCGGGGCTCCAGACCCAGGCCCCCGGCCGTCGCAGTTTTAGGATCCGGTCAGCTTCAGGTCGAGCGTTTTCGCCGCGCCTTCCTCGAGCGTGAAGCGCGTCGCCTTCTTGCTGGCGCGCGCCAGCCATTCCGGGTCGGCCCATTCGCCGGCGGCGACGTACTCGACCGCGATCGCGTAGTAGGCGCCGGCCGGCAGGTTGGCGAACTTGAAGCGTCCCTCCTGGTCGGGCCGGGACGAGGCGGTCCAGCGCGTCAGCGGCAGCGTCCACCTGTTCTTGTCTTCCGCGAACACCACCACGGTGAAATCCTTCAACGGCTGGCCGCGGTCGTCGGTGACCGCGCCGTTGATGCTCGTGGCCTTGTCGGTCAGCTCGATCTCGAGCCCCGAGAGGTCCTCGCCGGGCTTGAACTCGAGTCCCTTGTCGGTGACGTCTTCCCCGTTGACGCGGACCTGCTTGAGTACCCAGCCCTTGGGCAGGTTGGCGACGCGGAACACGCGCTGGCCGACCAGGCCTTCGATCTCGAAGGCGCCGGTGTCTTTCACATTCGATCCGCCGAACATCGGCATCGGATTGGCGTCGTCCACCGGCGGGGCCGTCACGCGGACGCTGGCAAGGCCTTCCGGCTTCGCCGACGCGCCGAAGGAGAGCGTGCCGAACGCCTTGGCGCCGCGCGTGCCGACGACGACCATGCCGCTGATGTCTTCGCCGGCGACGTTCACCGTGGTCAGCGCGAATTCACGCGCCTGCTGCGGGGACGCGTTCTGTACGGCTGGCTCCGTGGACCTGAACGTGAAGGACATGCCGGCGCCGGCCGCCTGGATCATGCCGCCGAGCGACTGCACCTGCAGGGTGTATTCGCCAGGCGTGACGCCGCTCAGGGAGAAGGCGCCGTTGGGGTCGGTGCGCGATGTGCCGCTGGGCATGAACATGAGGTTGTCGCGCATCGCCGGCAGCAGCATTACCATGGCGCCGGCCATCGGCTTGCCGTCCGACGCCACGGCGTTGCCGCTGATCCTGGCCAGCTTCACGGGCTGCAGCTGGATGTCGACGCTGGCCAGCTCCTGTCCGACCGCGAGCGCGATGCGCTGGGCGTCGCCGGGCGTCGGCGTCGAAGGGTAGTAGGTGGACGCGTAGCCCGAGCTCTGGTTGGAGCCCGACGGTCCGCCCGCGCCGCCGCCGATCATGTCCATGACCATGCTCATATTGCGGAGCGACGCGCTGACGTAGTACTCGCCCGGGGGAAGGCCGTAGATGCGGAACTGGCCGAGGTCGTTGGTCGTGCCGTTGCGGCCCGCCGGCACCAGCCGGCGTTTGCCCATGGCAAACTGCATGCGCATCGCCGAGACTTCCGCGTCGGCGACCGCCTCGCCCAGTTCGTCGATGACACGGCCGGCCAGTACGCTGCCGCGCGGCAGCGCAACGTCGGCCTTGTCCATTTTCTGCGCGTCAGCGAGCTCGATCGGGCGGCCCGGCTCGAACGGCCGGTTCTGCCCGTACTGCATCGACACGAAGCCCGGCTTCGAGACGCTGACGTTGAAGCGGCCGGCTGGCAGGTCGCGGAACTCGTAGCGGCCCTGCGCGTCGGTCAGCGCGGTCTTGGTGCCGATGTCGGGCCCGCTGATGCGCACCTGCGCGCGCCGGACACCGGCCCCGGTATCGAGCGCGACGACCCGCCCGCGCAGATTGCCGGTGCCGGTCTTCGCCTGGCGCCCCGGCGGCAGCATCTGCATCGGACCGTCGGACCCGGGAGCCATGATCTGGATCCGCTCGTTCACGACCTGCGCCTGCGCCGCGGGCACG